>JAAOZN010000096.1 GCA_011605775.1 Nitrososphaerota archaeon
CTCCGGCTTCAGTATCAGGGCGCCTGGGACCTCTCCTTCAACTATCTTCTTCACAATCTCATTAGCGTCTTCACGTGTCAAATCAGGGAGTCCTTGGCAATCCTTTGCCGTTGTAGCGATGACTGGCGCCTTAATGCTTTGTGCCTCCTTAAGCACATCAGTCCTTATACACTGCTCATCCACTACGATGACATCTGGTACGCCGCTTCGTATGAATCTCAGCTGCCAGGACAGCGGCCCAACGATCTTAGCCTTGGGGTTATATCTGGTTAGATCGTGTGCGGTGCAGCATATCCCAGCCACCTCAACTTTACCCATCAACCCGTGGTCCTGAAGGTAGTCGATTATGTGGGCTGCGGGTGGCACGTTATGCCCAATCACCAAAACCATAGGTTTTGTGGAGTCTATGGTACCCATGCCCAGCTCTACGAGAGGTGCATCGGGGTCTGCTTTCGGGTAGCCTAGGGCTGAAATCTGCGCTATATCAGCAACCTCCATTCCGACGTGATCGATCATGCCTGCGTGGAAGACCTTTGACTCAAAGTCTATGTTGTCCCCCTCTTGACCAGTGTGGGTTGCTGCGAGAAGCTGCACAATCTCTCTTTCTAAATATGATAGAACCTCTTCTAGGTCACCTATCTTCTTAGGTCTGACTCCGCAGACAAGCCTAGTGACCGGGGCTTCTATCTCCACCCCAACCTTTGAGCCTACATCGATAGGCGCATCCCTCCCAAACCTCTCTATCAAATACTCGACGAGGTGCCTAGCGTGCCCTACGTGTGTTGCAGCTCCGATACAGCAGGCAAGAAGCACTATACGGGACTGCTGAGCCCAGATATCAAGCCC
The DNA here is from genome assembly GCA_011605775.1 of Nitrososphaerota archaeon. Taxonomy (NCBI): domain Archaea; kingdom Thermoproteati; phylum Nitrososphaerota; species Nitrososphaerota archaeon. The sequence goes on from JAAOZN010000096.1 coordinate 847, forward strand.
ACAGGCTCCTCTCTTACCAGCGGTCAGATCACATTTACCCATTGTGCATAGGCAGCATACGTCACAGTAGGGCAGGTAGACTGGCTTATACCTCTGCAGCAGCTTGTGATCCCAGCTCCTAAGATCTGTTACAGTTGGGAATGGTGTCGGGCCTATCTTCTCCTCCCATTCTTCTTCGATAATTCTCCCCAGCGATATTTCTAAGTTGGAGAACTGGATCGAGGGTGTCTGCACCTTATCCACTTTAATCCTCACGTTTTGCATATCATATCCTCTATGCTTAGGACAAGTTTATTATGTTAGACAATATAGACTATATACCATATACACCAATCTGCAAAGAAAAAATTCACACCTATCTAACATGGTTCACTAGCAGTACCGGTAGCCACGGTAGCCTACTGACTATCCTAATCCCTATACTACTTCTCTGGACCAGTGTACTTTTGAGTAATCTCTCTAACCACACCAGCAGCTATAGTCGTACCCATATCTCTCAGCGCAAATCTACCGAGCTCAGGGAACTCCTTGAAGGTCTCTATGCATAGAGGTCTGAGGGGAGCTATCCTAACTAGCGCTGAGTCACCCGTCTTAATAGACTTAGGCTTCTCCTCTACTGGTTGGCCGGTCCTAGGATCTATCTTAGCTATGATCTCCTTGATGGTAGCAGCTACTTGGGCTGTATGAGCGTGCAGCACAGGTGTATAGCCAGCCGCTATAGCTGTCGGGTGGTAAACCACTATGATCTGAGCAATAAACTCCTTGGCTACTGTAGGTGGATTATCGGGCTTACCCACGACGTAGCCACGCTTAATATCACGCTTATCTACGCCTCTAACGTTGAACCCTATGTTGTCACCAGCTATAGCTTCTTGGATAGGTGTGTGGTGAGTCTCTATAGACCTAACTTCAGCGATTATGCCTGGAGGCATAATTATCACCTTATCACCAACCTTCATTCGCCCAGTCTCGACCCTACCCACAGGCACCGTACCGACACCTGTAATAGAGTATACGTCTTGTATAGGGATCCTCAGCGGCTTATCAACAGGCTTCTCAGGTAACGTGAGCTGGTCAAGCGCTTCGAATAGTGTTGGACCAGTGTACCATGGCATTTTATCAGAGCGTCTGACTAGGTTTTCACCAGTCCAGCCTGAGCCTGGTATGAAAGGTATCTTCTTAACATCATAGCCCACACTCTTAAGCAAGTTTTCGGTAATAGCCTTAATCTCATCATACCGCTCCTTACTGTAGTTCACTGTCGGATCATCGAACTTGCTGAAGAAGACTATAATCTGGTTTACACCGAGTGTACGCAGTAGGAAAGCGTGCTCCCTCGTTTGTCCACCCGGACCTACACCTACTTCAAACTCACCCTTCTTCGCCGATATCACTAAGACAGATGCGTCGGCTTCACTCGCTCCAGTTATCATATTCTTTATGAAGTCTCTGTGCCCCGGCGCATCGATAAGTGTGAAAAAGTATTTTTCGGTCTCGAACTTCTGAAAGGCAAGGTCTATGGTGACACCTCTTTCACGCTCATCCTTCAAACTATCAAGTACCCAAGCATACTTGAAGGTGTCACCAGCGCCTGTCTTCTCCGATTCTTTAGCGTATTCCTCGATGGTCCTGGCATCAACTACCCCTAGGTCGAATAGGAAGTGGCCCATAGCGGTTGACTTACCGTGGTCTACGTGTCCTGTTATTACGAGGTTTAGATGAGGCTTCTCAGGCATTTACGCTACACCCTTCGCATCCACTTGGCAGTAAATCTGATTATTTAACTGTTTTTTTGAGTTAAAGGCTAGGTTCACCTTAGCTAACGCGCGTAGAAATTCCTCTATGGCTGTTTGTTATGTAGTGATGGATGAAGAAGTATGCTACAATCTCTGTCCCTGAAGAGGTAAAGAAGATTCTTCAAGAGGCTAAGGGTAGGGTTGAGTGGGGAGATTTCCTACTTAAGCTATACGAAGAAGCTAGAAGGAGGAGGGGTGAAGAGGCGTTCAAAAGATTGGCTGAAACACTCACAGAAGATGAACTCAAAGGCTTGATCGAGTCAAGTAGGGAATTCAGAGAAAGGTTCGTGCTGCGATGAAGCTGCTGGACACGAACACACTTATAGAGAGGCTCAAGAAGCAAAGATACGAGCCGAACGCCATCTCAATAATAACACTGATTGAAGTCTTAAGGGGGTTGGATGATAAGAAGAGAGGGCTCGTCAAGCAGCTGCTCGAAGAGAGCTTTGAGGTAAAAGGTTTAGATAATGAGATCATTCAAACGTACTGCAGAGTATACCAGAAGCTCAAGAAGAAGGCTACACCACTGCCTGACGCCGATCTACTTATAGCAGCAACAGCCATAACCAACAACCTACCACTCGTAACCAGAGACGAACACTTCAAATATTTGAGAGAGTTTGGCTTGGAACTTGAGGAGGCGTAACATATATCGCATACTTCAAAGGTTACGCTTCTCCCTTTCTTCGATTTCTTTCCTCACCCTCTCCAGCTCAGACCTCAGCCACACCTCGTAGCTCCTTAACTCGGAGAGCTCCTCTTCAACAGACCTCTTCTTCCACAACACCACACCCGGAGGGAAGAATCCGAAGGCCCAGCGAACCCCACTCGATTTGAGCGCGGAACGCATAAGATAGATGAAGAGTGCAGCGAACACTACAAAGATCAGAAGAGATAACAACAGAACTAGCCACACAGCCTCACCTTCGCTAATCAAGACAACTGGGAGTAAGAACATAGCCCCAACACACCGATCTTATTTCTTCTATCACACTTAAATTTTAGCGTTAACGTAAAGCGCTCTGCGTTTTGTCTTCGGGGGCTACGTGGTTTGAGGAGATGAGCGTAGCTGAGGGGGTCAGCTTCATATTTTTCGGCGACTAAACTCCAGCATTTATGGCTTTGAGCCTTCTTTACCTTGAAGCCATAGCTATGCGTTCTTGTTCATTCTTCTTCTTTATCGCGTAGCTATTAGGGTCGTTGTTCGCTGCTAAGATGATCTCTTCTGCTAACGCTTCTTCAACGCTCTTAGGTGTTGAGAAGCAGGCTTCTCTCACACCCTCAGATATGAATCTGAGCGCCAAGTCCACTCTTCTTAAAGGCGACACGTCTACGGAGACGTGATAGACTACTCCTCCGTAAGCTATCCTTGTTGTGTCTTCGTTTGGCGAAGCGTTCTCAATAGCCTTCACAACCACGGCGACAGGGTTCTGCCCAGTCTTTAAATGAATTATATCAAGCGCGCTCTTGACTATGTTTATCGCCTTCATCTTCTTACCACCCATCCTCCCAGTGTTTTTGGCATATTTCCTACCGAAGTGCATCATAGAGTTGACTAACCTCTCTATGATATTGACCTCCGCCTTACCGAACTTCTTATGCTCATGTCTACCAAAAGAGGTTGGTACGAGCATAGGTTTTAGGGATATAACCCGCTTAAGACCAGGGTCTGTCACTACAACTTCAGATAGATCCCATTTGTTAAAGAGCTTTATCTGCTTAGATAACTCCTGCTGTAAAGCCGCTTTTTCAGAGGACATACTCTCTCCTTCACCAACCTACCTTCTAGGCTTCTCCTTCCTCCCAAGCACAAGCTCCTTAAGTGAAACACCATTCACCTTAAAGACAACCCACCTCACACCCGGTATGTCGCCCATAGAGCGCCCCATAGAGCCACCTATCCCCTGCACGTGAACCTCATCGTGCTCATCAACATAGTTAAGCGCCCCATCCCCAGGAAGAAAGGCCGTAATCTGCTTACCGTTCTTAACGAGCTGAACCCTCACGCA
>JAAOZN010000097.1 GCA_011605775.1 Nitrososphaerota archaeon
AGCATAACTGTGAAGAAAAAGGGGTATGATGAAGACGGCTCCCTTATCTTATCCATCAACCTAAGGGAATCATATCGTGAGACGTCAACTTTAATGGCAGTAGTTAGCGAGGGTGGCAAACTAGTTTACAAGCCGCTCAATCCCACTGAAGGCCGCTTAGAAAGTACCGCTGAGAGAATGTATTCAGCCGAAGGAGGCGGTGAAGTAAAGATAGGGGGTTGGGTCCCTAACCCCCCACCCCCGGGAAGCTTAATCGAGGTGTCGCAGGTAACTTTAAAGGGCTCTGAAGTATCCATCAAAAAAGACATCGACATCAAACCCGTGGAATATAGAAGATATTCACGTTGGTATCGTATGGAAGACATACCGCCTCAGGCAAGAGATTGTTGTGGAAATTGTACTCGCTGTTGGGAACTGTTGGCGAAATGGCATAATGAACTTTCTAATTACATGTCTAGAATGAGTGTTGATACGCCGATTGAGGTTGCCGATGTAGGCAGAGACTACTATGAGCAGATTAATAATATAATAGAGCTGAATCACTATCTGCTTATTCTACCCGAAGGCTCTACCTTAAAGGTCGTCACAGCATTAGAGCGGGAAAAGCTTCTTGGAACCGCGTCTGGGCGCGAAATCACATATGAGATAAAAACTACACATACTTATTTAGGAAAATCAAGAGAGGTCTATGATCCTTGCTGCGGAGGATATTATGTTTGGGGTGCAGAAGACATCCGTCAACCTATCACATCAACCAGGGTGATTTCAGATAGATGGGAAGTAGAGTACTACATGTTCTATCCTTTCAACAGAACAAAGATCTATAGTGTCACAGGAGCAATGGGAGAGGCGCCTCAGATTAAGACGCCAGATACCCTAACCGTCTACTTAGAGAAGAGTAGGCTCGTTTCGAATGAGAATGTTACGGGGTATGTGGCAGCATACGGAGAGAACACAAAGGGGTTGAAGGTGAGGCTTCGAGGTTATCTAGCATACAACGAGAGCCTAAAGATGCTGGTTAAGATAGAACCAACTACGCTGACCCTAGACGAGGTGGGCGAAGGGTTCTTTAGGGTCACAACCCCAACTATCCAAGAGATAAACTCTACACTAAAGATCAAACCAATACCAAGCTCTCTCTCACTCTACATCTACGCTGAAGACGAGCGAGGAAAGAACTCCACATTCACAGCACCTGTCCGCATCTTAGGCAAGCTTCTCATAGTCGACTTCAGAGACATCGACATACCCCTACCTAAGAACATTAAGCAAGAGAACCTCCTCAAAAACCTCCGCTGGAACCCACTCGCAGACAACCCACTTATAGAGAAGCCGCTACCGGATAGGATAGGAGACAACTTTTACTACGATGCAAGCCTAGTCGATAAAGAAACAAGGGAAATCGCTTCTCCTATTAAACCAGACGAAACAGGGCGAGCGATCATCGACCTCATAGATCTGAAGCCGGGCAGCACCTACATCATCAACTACACCCTAGCTATAGAAGGTCTCAGATATGGAGAGTGGTTCCATCTTACAGTCAAAGACGCGGGGGTAGACATAACCGTACCTAAAGAAGATGTGTCTATACAGAGGGTGAAGGTCTACGCCCCGGTCTCAATCCTCAACAGATACTTCACTCTACAAAAGAGCCTACTCGGTGAAGACAATCAGTACAGGATGCTCCTCGCAGACCAAGCCATCCCAATCCAAGCTATAAAGAATCTCTTCAAGATCGAAACACAACCACAATCCAAAGACCCCACTGACACACTGCTAACAGAAATCATAAGAAGAATCGTCAACTACATCGAAAAAGTCGGCTTATACGTAGGACCTAAAGTCGTCTTCCCGAAACTCGGCACAGAAGAAGTCAAAGGAACCGAACTTGAATTCCTAAACGAACCCCTCAACTACAGAAACTTCAGATATAGACTCACCCCAGAAGACCTCACTCTAAACCCAGACAACTACTGGAGCAAAATGGGCAAACTCATCATACTACAAGCACACATGCTGAAGAACTCCCATTACGCACAATACCTAACACTCGCAGCCGCAAGGCTTATGGCATTAGCAGCAACCCTAGAAACATACAAAGGCTTCCTCAGCTACACAAAGATATGGAATAAAGGAAACCTCTTCGTATGGTTCAACAACAAGTTTCCAGGCAAGATCTTGCCCCAAAAATGGGGCACAATCACAGGCACAGCCAAGATCGGACTCCTAACCCTTGAAGGAGACGTACTCAACGTCTTAGGCTTCACTAACAAGTGGTTCGGTGGGATGACCCTCCTCAACCAATACCTATCAGACCTCTACGGTAGCAGAGAGGCAGCATCGATAGCGATCGCGGCATCATTCAAACTTATCAGATTCTTGGCAGCCTTTTTGGTCGGTAGAGGAGAATTTTGGGCTGAATTTTCCTTCGAGGTAATATTCCAAGCAATCAGCTTCGTAGCAGCACACACCATGATGCTAATCCACAACGCAGCCCTACAAATGATCGCTCTAGGCGAACTCGAAAAGAACCTAGATCTGCTTCAACTATCTTTAACCTCGTTAGGCGGCTTCGGCATCCCATCGTTCCTCGGCATATTCTTAAAGCTACAGTTTGAAGAGTCCCCCACCTACGCTGAGCTCGTAGCACCGCTAAGGACCAGCATACCACCCTCTCAAAAGCAGACGTGGGGTGTAAGAAAAGAGCAATGGGCCCTACTTCAACTCGGCTCATGGGATTACCTAGAAGATGATTTCTACGCAGTCGCCAACGTATACAAAGAATACGTCTACCCCATCACATCTATCGTGCTGTCAACTCTACGAGGCTTGGACGGGATCAGACAGAAGCTAGCAAAAGATTCGTTCAGCGCACCAGAAAAGCTGCTGACTTTCATGAATCTACCCATCACATACCAAGTCACCATCAAAAACGAAGTAAAGACCTTCTCCACAAAGCTTAACGATGTCTTAGCAAAAGCATACCTAGCCCTAATAGCCGCACTCATCTCAGACGGCATAACCAAGATAATCTGGAACCTCAGCTACTACAACTTCCTCATAAAAGGAGGCAACTTCGAAAGATTCGTAGCTACAGCAGCCCCAGTTGTTCAAGCACTACTACCAGCCTTCACCTTCCTCCTCGTAAGTAGAGTGCCCATTAAAACCGGCTTCAGGTCAGCCCAAGTCACAGCATCACCGATACAAACAGTCAACACTCTACTTCTCACCAGAACCCAAAGCGAGCAAACGAACATAAAAGTCAACAGAATGCTCACCCAGCTTCCTCAAACAACCTTCCTTCAACT
>JAAOZN010000098.1 GCA_011605775.1 Nitrososphaerota archaeon
GTGAACTGTTGGTGATGGTTGAGGAGGTTGAGAAGGCTAAGAAGCCCCGAGCTCCCTCAGCTTCCTCATCAGAAGCTCCCTGAACTCGCCATCCTTCATCAACAGATCCATTATTTTGTCTGTCTTTGATCTAGCTTCCTCAATCTCCTGAGCCGCTTTCACATCCAACTCACGTAAAATGTTATCTAAGATGGGGAAGAGGGAGTCAACCAAGCTATCGACTAGACGATAGAGAGTGTAGCCTGTGGTGTTACATACAACAGCTCTGCGGGTCTGCTCATCCCTCTTGCAGCTGGAGAAAAGGTCTGATAGAGGTTTGATATCACCCTGATGAACAGTAACCAGATAATCCTTACCTAAGAAGATGGAGAGCTGACTAGGCACAACGATCTGACCGCCATCCTTTAGGGCTGGGAAGTGCAGTATCAGAAAGATGTAGTCCCCGTATCTATCGATTTTAGGTATCTGGATTCTTGAGACACAGTCCTCTAAAGCTAGTGGGTGGAAACGGTATTTTGAAGCCAAGAATTGCATTTCATTCTGAGTGGGCTTCTCCACATTAACCCACCTCACCCCATCGCAGCTTACCTCCTCAACCCTGGCTTCACTCTGAGCCAACGCAACCACTATCCTCTTAACCTCACCCCTATATCTACACGTTACTCTATGTCGCCGTGCATCTTAATCTTACTATCTTCGTATGCTGCCACCCACCTCCTATAGTACTCGTGCTGAATACAGCTCAACAACCCCATTACACGCTCATAGTTAAAGTAGCTCGGCGCATAGAGAGCCTTCAGAACCCTAGTCAGAAAGTAATTTAGGCGCCCATCCCTCTCCTCATCCGGAATCTTCTTGAATACGTCCACCACCTGCTCTATGAGCGGGTCGAGCTCAGCCCTCTTTTCACGCCTTATATAGGGCATACACTCACCAGCAAAAAGATAGAATACGACTATATTTTAAATAATATGCTGCGCCGCAAACGGTTAATCGTGTTTGATACGCATAGGCTTCTCCGGGTCGTAACCCATCGACTTACCCCAAGCCCTTAATCGGTCGATCGCCGCATAAAGCCCCACTCTTAAGATGGGGTAGAAGACCGCTCTGAACGCTGGATGCACCCGGAAGAAGTTTATGGAAAGCCGCTGAACCTCAAGTAGGCTGTGGCGCCAACATCTATAGAGTAGGCAGAACTCCGCTTCACTGAATCCCTTCGGATTGTAGAACTCTCTGCCCCTCAGCACACCGACCGGAACGAAGCTGAGAGGCGTGACTACGAAGTGCGCCTTTTCACCCACCAATTTAGGAAGCTTCTCTTCCAAGTACGCTATGAGCCTAACCGTATCCCAGATGTCCTCTTCCTCCTCCTCTGGCAAACCTAGTACGAGCGTGTAGGCTGGGAACCAGTAGTTCTCGTTGAAGACCTTCGTGCCCTGTAGCACAACATCCCACCACTCTTCAGCCTGGAAGGGCTTCGCCTTCTGCGCCATATACTTCTTGATCAGCCTTATCGAGCCTGTTTCTATGCCAGGCTGTATGCCTACGTAGGCATCTGGACCTGCTCTCAAAATCTCCGATAGCTTCTTTATCATCAACGGGTCTGCAGCTGCTGGCGCTATGCTCCCGTGTGTTGGGTTGCTGTGCTTTATCCCTTTATGCGACATAATAGTTTTGAAGAGGTTGATTAGGCTGTCTCGATTCGGCGTAAAGGTGCGTTTATCCTGCACATCGTAGAGGAAGATGTCATCACTCTGGACCCAAGCGTTGCTTATGCCGTTTGATGTGTTAACATCCAGCTCCTTCTTGATCGTCTCCAAGGGGATGTATCTTGCAATACGCATTGTTGCTTCGCAAAACTGGCAGTTTCTCCCGCAGCCTCGCATAACCTCAACTAGCCCGTGTAGACTTGGCCTAACGATCGGTACGATCTCTTCTGGCTTAGGATAGCCCCTTACCTTTATCAACTCAGGTAGGTCATCGTTCTCGATCTGCTGAAAGAGTTGTGGTGCGATATTATCGAGTTCACCCATCACAACGTGATCGATGCCGAGGCGTCGAGCGACCTCCTCTCTGTTCTCAAACTGCCAAGCCCCAGCGCCGCCTACGACCAGCTTAAAATTAAGACCAAGCCTATCTCTGATACTCCGAATACGCTTAATGATCGTGTAGAACCCGAGCATGGTGTATGAGAAGTAGTCGGGTCCACCCCACGTGAAGAGTTTGCTGACAGGCCCTAAACCTAAAGGGTCCATGGTGTTGACGCCAACTATCTTCGTTTCAGACCCTATGAATTCCTCCACATAGTCTGGATGAGCAACAACGACCTCTTCCTCTGAGAAGCCTTGTAGGAGTGCTGCTTCTAGCTTTCTGAGCCCGTAGGGTGCTCTGATCGCTAGACCATTTGAGGCGGGGAGTTTTGGTGCTATGAAGTCGAAGAGTGCTCTGGGTAATCTGTTTGGTGGTGCGCAGCCTGCGAAGTCGCCTAATGGTATGTGCCTATATTCGCTCATGAGCGTTCGGTCTGTGGTGAGGACTATCCTAGCCATCTTGAGGCGCCTCCTTTTTAAGGTGACAGGGTGATGCCTCTACTGCTGCGAGTTGATTCTTTTAATCTGTCTAGACCTAATGCTGGGAGTATGTAGTTTCTCATCAACACCCCTAATATGGTTGGGAAGAACCTTAGGTGCTTTATGACGTATTTTGGTCTGAGGTAGAAGTGGCGGTATGCGTAGTTCAGCATCTTCTTAACTTGTTTAGCGGTGTATCCAAACACCTCATACTTTATTACAGGCTCTAAGGTGGTGTACCTATCCCAATCTTCGGTTAGCAGAAGCCCCTTACTCTTCAGCTCGTAGTAAATTGGCGTACCTGGATAAGGTGTTAGAACACAGAACTGCGCATACTCAGCATCAAGTTCACAAGCAAACTTGATCGTCTGCTTCATTTCGTCGATGGTCTCACCAGGATACCCTAGGATGAATGAGCCAAAAGGCTTCACCCCTTCTTCACGGGTGATTCGGAAAGCTTCTCGTATCTGCTCCAGTTTCACCTTCTTCTTCATGAGATCTAGAATGCGCTGTGAACCCGATTCCACGCCGTAGTAGAGGGTTGTTAAGCCTGCTGAAAAGAGGGCTTTCAGAAGATCTCTTGAGATCGTATTTACTCTTGAGGACGCGACCCACTTCACATCCAAGTTAAGGTTCTTGAGTTTCTTGGCGAATTCGAATGCGCGCTTCTGGTTTAAGGTGAAGATGTCATCTATTATTTCTATATAATTGAGGCGGTACTTGTAGTGCAGCTCTTGGATTTCGAGGAGGACGTTATCGACACTCCTCGCCCTGAACTTTAAACCGCCTATTCTTGAGGACGAGCAGTAGGTGCATCCGTACGGGCATCCTCTGCTTGTGATGATCGCCCCTATGGAGGCGTCTTTACCTAGAAGCTTGTAGTGCTCAAAGGGTACGAGGTCTCTGGCAGGCAAAGGTAGCTTATCTAAATCCTCCAGGAATGCTCTGGGCGGTGTGAATCTTACTAGATTAGGGTTAGAGGGGTCTCGATACGCTATACCATTGACTTTGGAGACTCGCTCAGCAAACTCTCTCGCAGCCGAGAATCCACGCCCATTCCATTGAAAACCTTTTAAGGCTTGGGTCAGCTCAAGTAACGTCTGCTCGCCCTCTCCTATTACCACCAGATCTAATTCTGGGCAGCTGAGAAGTGTCTCCTCCGGCATGAAGGTTGGGTGTACTCCGCCCACCACAGTTACCACACCGCTGTCCACTGCTTTCACGGCGCTGACTACTTTCAGCGCGTTTTTGATCGTTGGTGTAGTTGCTGTAACCCCTACTATGCTCGGGTGCTTTCGACATGCTTCCCTAGCAGTTGCATCTATGCTCAACTCGAGGAGGTCCGCGTCTAAAATCTCAACATCTTCGCCTGCTTCTCTTAAGACCGCAGCCAGATACATCAGCCCTATAGGGGGAGCCTTTAGCCCCAATGCTCGGCTTATATCGTTCTTTTGAGGCGGGTTTACAAGTATTACACTAATGTAAACCACCTCATAATATCAAAAGAGGCTTTCGATATAAAACTTTTGCGATACTAGTAAATCTGCTCGCCCTATCGTATAATATTTCATCGTTAAAGACGCTTGTTTTTGCGGGCTATAACGTTGTACCTTTGATTTGGTAGCGGGGGGTCGATTTGAACGACCGATCTGCGGGTTATGAGCCCGCCGGGATAACCTGGCTTCCCCACCCCGCTACTAAAGTAGGGGTGATTAAGCAGCTACTTAAATTCTTGACGCTACTTCTCAGACTCTATCTGCTGAATCTTCCATTTCAGAAGCTGGATGATCTCCCCGTTGTTCACTTGGGTTAGTGTGGTGCCGCAGGTTGGGCATCTGAAGAAGAGTTCAAGCGCTTGTTCGAAGGTCCTCTTAGGGCAGCCGGGGTTGTTGCAGTGGTAGAATTCGTGTTGCTCCTCATATGCCAGTCTGTGCTTCAGCTTCTCGAGTAGCTTCTTCTTCTGCATAGCGATAAAGCTGTCTACTTGCTCTCGCTGCGCCCTCCATCTGTAAACGTACCAGCCTCTCTTAAGGTCCCTTACCCTGATTCCGCTTATAAGCGAGCGCCCGAATAGGTCGTAGAGCACCTTTCTTACGGTGTTGATCTTTAGCCCGGTCGCGCTTGCGATCTCTTCGTCTGTCGAGTCTTCGTTGTTCAATAGGGCTCTCGCTACCCTAATGTATTCTTCTCCTCCCAGTAGTCCTGCTATCTTAACCAGTGAGTCTTCATACTCCACCCTCATTTCGACCACCAAACTAGTCTTCCTCTAGGGACAATACCCTCTTTCCTCTGCGCTGGGGCATTATCTTAATCTTAGAATGGGTGAAAGATATTTTTAACTCTTCTCCTTGGTAGAGGCGGTCTAAGAAGATCGCTAACGCCGCGGCTTCGGAGTGGGGTTGATGCCCTATCGCTACGTTGTAGTCCGCTAGGTAAAATACTTCTTTAGGTACCTTTTCCGCGCCAACTACTACTAGCACATCTTTCCTTGTTGAGCGTATCTCTTCGATCACATCGTCCACGAGAAGCCCATACATAGTTAGATGCACTACGATTCCTCCTTGCTCCCTCCACTTCTTGATCGCTGCACGCCAATCCTCTATCAGCTCCACTTGAAAGGGTCCGCCCCATCTTTCTGTGACGCTATCTAAAGATTCTTTGATATGCGCTTCTCCCCCAACTATGTATATCCCTGAGGCTCCAAAGGCTCTCGCTACAAGACCTACGTGTGTAGTCAATCTATCGTCTCTAACATATCTGTGCCCTAATCTCAGAACCCAGCTGCGAGGCTTGAGCATTAGTGGTCTGCCGCACCTTTAACATCTACAAGAGCCTCTTTAACCTCTTTAGCCGCTCCGAATAGCCTTGTATCTATCAACTCAATAAGGCTCTTTATTCCCTCGCCTGTCTTTGCTGAGATGAAGATCGAGTCGCTTATGGTCGTCGGTAGCGTCTTAACCTTTTCATATATTTCCTCTTTAGTGCAGAGGTCTGCTTTGTTATATACTACGATGGTCTTCTCAAGAGGCACACCGATTTCTGATAAGATCTGTGTGCAGCTCTCGAACTTTCTCCTGAGCTCAGCGGATGGGTCGCTACTATCCAGTAGTAGGAGGACGAGGTTCGCGTAGGTCATTTCTTCGAGCGTAGATTTGAATGCCTCTATCATGTATGCTGGTAGCCTACTTATGAAGCCAACGGTATCAGAGAGTAGAGCCTTGCCGTGTGGTAGGTTGATCGCTCTTGTTGAGGTGGTTAAGGTGGTGAAGACGCTGTTTGCAACCTCTTTATTCTCCCCTGTAAGTAGGTTGAATAAGGTAGTCTTCCCCGCACCCGTATATCCCGCTAGTGAAATCGTTGGCATACCGAGTTTGAGCCTTCTCTGCCTATAGAGGTCTCTATGCTGCCTCACCTTCTTCAGCTTAGCCTTTATTGAGGAAGCCATTCTTTTTATAGCGCGGTAGTACACATCAACCGCATATCCACCCAACCCGTAGAAGCCTGGTTGCTCGCCTAGTTTGGCTAATCTGACCTTCTCCTTCGCTCTAGGCATTTCATACTCCAGCTCAGCCAACCTAACTTGTAGTTTAGCTTCGCGGGTAGAAGCCCGTTTTGAGAAGATTTCTAAGATGAGCTTCTCGCGGTCGATTATCTCTACACCAGTCAGCTTAGATAGGTTGTAGATCTGAACAGACTTTAAGCTCTCGTCAAAGAGTACGACGTCACAACCCTTTTCAGAAACGATCTTCTTAAGAACCTCAGCCTTCCCAGATCCTAGACCGTATTTGCTGTGCATGAGATACTTTTGGGTAACGACTTCTACTACTTCATAACCCGCTGCTTCGGCTAGTGCCTTCGCTTCTTGTAGAATAAAGGGATCGGGGTATGTTACTAGGACTGCTCTCTTTGGGCGGCTCATATCAAGCCTCATAATTCCTCTTCTACAGCTGGCACAAGTAGCTGCACTTTAAGGAAGTGTTCGAGCTTTCTTGCGAGCATGTTATCGGGCTTAAGTTTGCCGCTTTCAAGCAGCTTTATCACCGACGGTTTTTCGTTTATCTTTCTCCCGAGTGCTTCTTGGGATAATCCAAGTTTTTCACGTGCTTGCTTGATTACCTTGTGGTAGTCTTCTTTTAGCTCGAGTTCTTCGACCATCTTACTCGGTTTTAGGTTGACCGCTGGCTTTGGAGAGGGTTGGCGGCTGCTCTCTTTCTTAGGTCTGATAGGTTTACCGAGGCGTGCGCAGCTCGAGCAGACTTGAAGCGTACTTCCATCTATTTGCACCGTATTTACTGGCCCGTAGACTGGGTTACCACATACTTCGCATCGTAGCACCAATCTAAGTTCTTCTCTATAACTACCGTTAGATGGGTGTAATATCTTTAGCGGTCGCATTCTTCGCTGTGAGTAAAGATTTTGTAGATAGAACGGTTAGCTTGATACGGCTTGGATTGGCGTAGATTCGCTGAAACCATGCTGGATTACGTATTTGGCGCGGGAGTTTCAGAGGCGCTTGAGGGCAAAGAGGTTAGCGTGGAGTGCTCGAAGAAGACTGGGAGAATCAAACACATCTATGTCGATGGGAAGCTTCTTGCTACGCTAAGACCGGACGGGGGGTTGGCGCTTACGCTTCATGGTGCTCGGGTGCTGCTCAAATCAAAGGTCTTTAGAGAAAACTGTGTGACCGTTTCTGAGGAGGCGGAGGAGGCTGCGAGGGCTGGTAAGTCGATTTTTGCCAAGCACGTAATCAAGGCTGGTAGAAGGATCAGACCGAGTTCTGAGGTAGCGGTGCTCAATAAGAGGGGTGAGCTGCTCGCTGTGGGTAAAGCGGTTCTGTCTGCGAAGATGATGAAGGTTTTTGAGTGTGGCGTTGCTGTGAAGGTTAGGGCTGGAAACGCTTAAGTGTAGAGAGGTCTTCACCTTTTTGGTAAGCCTTGAGGATAGGTATCGATAGTAGGCAGACGCGTCGGATGCTTGAGAAGATGGGTGTTGACCTCCAAGAGATCCCTAACGTTGAAGAGGTGGTTATTAAGACGGCTGAGAAGGATCTGATCATAAAAGCTCCGAGTGTTTCTGAGATGAACGTGAAGGGTTTGAGGGTCTTCCAGATCTCAGGCGGTGAAGTTGAGGAGCGGTTGAGGGAGAAGCCGAAGTTCACTGAGGAGGATATAGCGCTGGTTATGCAGCAGGCGAACGTTTCAAGAGAGAGAGCGATTGCGGCTCTAACCGATGCTGATGGTGACCTCGCTAGGGCGATTCTAAGCCTGACATCTGGATGAGCGTAGCGGCTCTGAGCCTATAGCTCTTTTGTATGGACGTAGAATGCGAGGGCGTAGAGTATGTAGCCCCAGTGGTAGAAGAGTTCGAGCGGATGCCCATTGTAGTAGGTCCCTTGTAGGGTTGTGTAGCTGAAGAGGAGGTCTGCGACCGCATCAAACGCTAGAGCTAGGCAGATGAGCAGCCAAGATCTTCCTATTGTGCCTTTAGAGAAGATTGTTAGCCCAAGTATCGCTGCTGAGAGTAGGATGAGATCTAGTAGGGGGTAGGCAAGATCTGTAGCCAAGGTAGGCAAGTCTTCTGAGGTGGAGAGTATTGGCCCTATCAAGAAGAGTGCGACTAAAGCGCATAGCACAGCTACCACAAGCGCCACAATACCTACGCTTCTCTTACTCAGCACCATCTTGAACGGTTTGATGTAGAGTAGTAAGGCTATGTAGATGGGGACGTAGCCGCTCAGCCAGAAGACATCTGCTATAGAGGGGTAGGGAATTTCAACACCTAAGGCAAGTGTGTAGATCCCCCAGCTGAGTTCGCCGAGGAACCATAGGGCTACGCCAAGAGCGAAACAGAACCAGACGACCGAAAAATAGGTCTTAAAACTGTAGCCGTACCTCCTAAGGGCGATAAAAGCAGTTGCAAGAGTGATGGCAGCGATAAACGGAGGGAAGGCGGTTGAGAAGACGTACATGAAGTCTTGATAGAAGCCTTGCAAGGCGTAAATCAAACCTAAAATAACTGCTGCTGCGAAGCCGAGCTTGTAATGTGCCAATTGGATCCTTATTGGCAGTAATGTAGGTTGTATTTAAAGTTTAGAAGCAGAATTTTAACAGATGGCTAGATCGGGATGTTTGTCCATATAGGAGATGGGAGAGGGGAGACTCTGGGGAATGCTGTTGGGGTGACTTCTACCATCTGTAGGAAGAAGGTTCCAAGGTGCTTTATGGTCTGCGCTTTGTTAAATGTCCACCCCTTCTTTTCATCAAACATCTTCAGCGGAAGCGGGAAGCCTGAGGACTCAAAGGGGTCGAAGAGCTTCATGGCGATGTTTTCTGCTAAGCTGGTCAGCTGCTTGTTGAGGTAATGCAAAGATAGGTTAAAGTGCTGTGATGGAATGTTGAGGAAGACGTGATAGTTACCTTCTCTGCTTCCGAACTCCAGCCAAGAGAATGGGAAGTTGTGGAAGAGCTTTCTAACCGCTGCTAACCGGTCGTTGGACTCCGTTTCCACTGTGATTAGGAGTTGGCTGACGTTTTCAGCCTTGTGGTTGCCTTCGCCCACCCAGCCTATGGTGTATTGTGAGATTAGACCTCTAGCCTTGATGTGGTTATTATAGTGGTAATAGATGGTATCAACACTCTCACCTACGTTCGCGGCGATCTTTGAGAGAGGTGTGCTGGCGTTAAACTGAAGCTCAGAAAGAATAACCAAGTCAAGGTAATCTGGTTCAAATGAAGGCGCCTCCGAGGGTTTAATAGGCGGAGCTTCGGCTTTGAGCAACCTTAACTTCTCTAAACTAAAGAGCCATTCACCGGTTGAAAAGTCAAATAGGTCTGAGCGGAAAGGTATGTAACTCTGCCACCAAACATCTTCTTCATCGTGACTTTCGATGACCCGCTGCTCAACAAAATATGTTAGGAAATCTAAATATGAGGACCAATACCCTTGAGGGACTGCTGAAAACAGAGAGTAAGCCTTACTATACAGGTCCTTACCGAAGTAGGTTAGATATAGTTCCGGAGCGTTCTTCGTAAACGCTTCGGTAGCCCGAGAAGCTATAAGCTTACTTGAGGTTACGGTGAGGATCTTTCGACTAAGACCCAACTTAAAATAATCTGGAATAGCGTGTATTCTGAGACCGCGGCGAGGAAGCTGCACATTAATCTTATACCTAACCGTTTCTTCAGGTAGATTAAGGGTTCGGGCGATTTGAGAATAGTTACTCGGACCGTACAATAAGATGAGATCGATTAGGGCTGCTGTCCGCTCCTTCCCGCTATCTGTCAATCCTTAATCCCTGTTACAATGGTAGATTGCCACTGACGGCTATTTTAACCTATATTGAGTTTTGGTAAGAGTAGGCGCTCTAATAGTTTAAAAAACCGAAAGAAGTTCTTGCCCAAGGTGTATTGATGAATCTTCGGCAACGGCGAAATCGAACCGCCAGATCAAGAGAGGTTGGTAGTTAGTCCAAAGACTCTTGGTTTAACGTAAGGCGCTTGGCCGCGTTCAATAGGTTAGAAGCCGCCTCCACCAGAAAACCCACATCATAGCTTAGGCTGATCATTCTAAACCCCATCTCTAGGAGTCTGCTGAGCTCAGGCAAGCACCCTTCACCGCTCACCGGAAGGGTAGCTATCCCTGGGATGATGTTGTGCTTCTTAGCCGCTTCGACCACCCTCAATAAAGCTTCTTCAAATGAGGGATGGCGGAGTTGGCCGAGTATTCCTAGGGACATCGTTAAATCCATAGGTCCTATGAAGCAGGCATCCACGCCGTTGACAGAGAGGATTTCATCTAATCGCTCTAGAGCGGACTTTGTCTCAACCTGCACTATAACCATTATTTCTCTATCAGCAGTCTTTGCATACTCTTTATCTCTTAGGGCTGCACGTCGAGGCCCGAACCCTCTTATGCCTTCAGGCGGGTATTTCGCAGCCTTCACAGCCTTCTCAGCCTCCTCCTTCGAATTAACCCAAGGTATTACCAAGCCGTGCGCACCAATATCAAGAGCCTGCTTAAAGAGCACCAGATCGTTCCAAGCAACCCTTACAAGAGGTGTCGTATCAGAGTAGCTCATAGCCTGCATCATAGACTGAACAACACCAAAGTCTAGGGGCGCATGCTCCATGTCGAAGATCACAAAGTCGAAGCCGACCGAGCCGATTATCTCAGAAACATCTGGATGACCTATCGTAAGGAAAGTACCGTAGACAATCTTCCCCTTGCTTAACTTCTCCTTCAGAAGATTCCGCATATCTTGCTCCTCCACCGATCTACTAATAAACTATTTATCCTCGTTTATTCTGGCGGTAGAAGCTGCAGAATGCTCTGAGTGTGCAGATCTCACACCTCGGTTTGATCGGTCTGCATATCCTCTGCCCAAACTTTACGAGGAGATCGTTGATCTTCACCCAATATTTCTTCTCTATGACCTTTTTCAAGGCTTCCTCCGTTTCTTCAGGGGTCTTCGTGCGGACTAAGCCTAGTCGGTTAGATATCCTATGCACGTGAGTATCTACTGGCAGAGCAGGCTTCCCAAATCCATAGACCAGCACGCAGTTAGCGGTCTTACGCCCGACCGATGGAAGCGACATCAGCGCCTCAAATTCATCTGGAACAACTCCACCAAACTTCTCAGATATTATCTTAGAGACCTCTATTATCCTCTTAGCCTTCACTCGGTAGAAGCCCACAGGCCTTATGAACTGCTCGATCTGCTTGGGGTCTGCCTCAGCCAACTCCCTAGCGCTGCTGTAGAGTCTGAAGAGGTTATCTGAAGCTACCTTAGTTGCCTCATCCCTAGTTCTATGCGATAGTATGGTTGCTATAAGAACCTTAAAGGGGTCTGCCCTTCTCGACACATTATCTAAAGCGGTTTCGTCATCTGGATACATATCCCTGAGCATCTTCGATACTTCCTTCACTAGGGTCTCTGAGTCAAGGGGTTTGCTCAACCCTACACACCTACATCGAGATCTTCGTCACATACCCCTCTTTCCCAAAGAACCTCTCAGCAGCCTCAGCAACCCTCCTACGCTCAGAATGTGATGTGTACACACGCAGTATATCAAAGAAGCCTGAAATCGCACCCACCAAAGGTAGCTGATCAAGCCTAACGTCTTGATGAGTAAGCCCAGCAGGGGTTCTTGCGGCTAAGATTATAGATGTCAGAGCCTTCCTATCAGCAGTGTAGGGTACCGAAGGTGTAGTGGGCACGTCTATGTAGACCTCCTCGGGCGAAACCTTCGCTTCACCAGCTATCTTCGACGCGATCTCCTCCCTTATGCTCTTCTGGCTGAAGAGCCTCTCCATAAGCTGATCCTTCCTATGAATCAGCTTCTCAAATACGCATTTCACAAGGTTTCGGTTCTTATAGGCTAAGGCTAGATCTCTAGCCCTCTTCAGATCAGACCTACCTTGAGGATCGATCTTCACAAGGTCTTCCAGCATAGTTTCATCAGCCATCGAAAGGTAGCGTTGGAGGTCGGTCGTGTCGGTTAGGTGCAGATAATCATCTGCAAGCGTGAACGCTCTTATAAGCATAAGTTCAGCCGCTCTAACGGTTCTGTGGAAGTAGACCGCTCTGAACATCTCATATCTAGCAACCATAAGGGCTTCAAAAGCGTAGAGAGCTGCTTGATCGAGCGCAAGATGGTCTTGAACCACCTCGAAGGAGTTTATTATTCGGCGCACATCCACCTTACCATACTCTACCCCAGTAAAGTAGGAATCTCTAAGCAGATAATCCATTATATCGACGCTCAAGCCTCCACCTACCACCTCGTTAAGAAAACGTGGGCGTGTAGCACATAACCCCAAGGAGAAATCAGACATAACATCTGGTTCAAAACCGTATCTAGAGAGCACATCGCTAACCTCTGTCTCTTTTATCACACGCCTCGTAACATCCTCGTGCGTAACCCCTCGCCGCTCAACCATCACCTCCTCAACAACGTGAGAGAACGGACCATGCCCAATATCGTGAAGAAGAGCGGCAAGCCTAACCTCCTGAGCCCTCTCCTCTGTGAGAGGAACCTTCTGAGCGAGCACATTGACCGCTACACCACTCAGATGTAGAGTGCCTAACGAATGCTCGAATCTGCTGTGCTGAGCACCCGGGTAGGTTAGGTGCGCACCAGCGAGCTGCCTTATTCTCCTAAGCCGCTGAAAGACGGGTAGGTCTATGATAGCCTTCTCTACCTCTGTAACACATATGTATCCGTGAACCGGATCTCTTATCTCAGCTACGCTTTCTAGCATCCTTCTACATCAATTTCACGACGGAGTGGTTATTAAGGGTTAGCTGTCAGCCGCTTTTTGACCTCGTCCTCTACCAATGCATAGATCTCCTCATGCACCCGCTTTACGCTGCGCTCAGCATCAACTACCCTCCAACCACACTCCTTTGCCAGATCAAGGTAGACAGACCTAACCCTCTCAAGGTATGCTAGGTCTTGCTCGTTCACATCCCTCCCGCTCATCTTCCTCTTAAGCGACGTTGAAGGTGAGATGTCAAGAAGTATCACGAGGTTCGGCTCAGGCAGCCCCCGATCTAAAGATTCGAGCCAACTTCGATCTAACCCAGACGCAACACCATAAGCTATATTCGAATGAATGTAGCGGTTAAGTATAAGCACATCAACCGCAGGGGACTCGAGCTCACCCTTCATCTCCCATCGGTTAGCTGACATCAGCAGATACCTCACTTGAATAGGGTAGTTTCTACGCCCCTGCAGCGAAAGCTTAAGCTCCCGACCTATTGGTGTGGTGTAGACCGGGAAGGACAGTGTTCTGCATCTGTAACCTTCTTTCTGAAGGCTAGCGCTCAGCAGACGAGCTTGCGTAGCCTTTCCAGCCTTATCTATACCCTCAAAGGCAACTATCAACCTTAACACAACCTATGGGAGCAGACGAATATAAGAAGAATGCTGAAATAAAAGAGCGTTCCTTGAAAGTTATTTGATGACGACTTTCAGCACGTCCCTTAGCCTAATCTCTAGACCATATCTCGCTTCATTAAACTTCATATGAAAGAAGAGTGAAAGGATGTTTCTGAGCTGCGAGGTTAGAGTAAATGTGTTATTTAGTTTAGAGCGGATGAAGCCAAAGACCCTATCATATATCGTGAACTTCCTTAACACTGCACGCTCGTAAGCAGAGAGATCATCAAGGTTTTCGAGCAGAAGCTCAGCACACTGAAGGCTCGGTATGATACCTTCTCCAAGCATAGGGTAGACTGTGCCGATCGACTCACCTACACCAACAACATTACCTACGCTGAAGGGTCTGCACAGACTCGGGGGCGTTATCCTAACTGGTCTTCCAGTCTTCTTAAGAACCTCACAAGGATACTTCTTAAGAAAGGATGCGAGCTCAGCAACATGCCTCTTCCTGAAGTCACCAGCACCAACGTGCGCGTAGCCGTCTCCTAAGGGGAAGTACCAGAAGTAGCCTGTTAAGCCGGGGAAGGGCTTTATGTAAAAGTCGTCAAAGGGCGGCTGACTATACCTCACCTTATACTGTAGACAGGGGATGAAGACATCTTGCCTCACTTTAGGTAGGAGCGGTCTGCTTAAGCCAGTGGCATCCACTATTAAGTCAAACCCGTCTAGTCTGCTGTTTTGCGGAATAAATTTACCGTAGTTTACCTCGGTTCCTTCAGCAACATCTTGGATAAACCTAAGTTTATCGAATGAGCAGAGCCCCTTCAGCTTGATGTAGATCGAGCGCCCAAAGAGGTCCAGATGCATCTCTCTGCCTTTATGCAGTATGTAGTCCTCGAAGTTCAGGCCGATCTTTTTAGCGAAGACATCAATACCACCTATCGAGGTACCCCAAGCACAGACCGCATCGAACCTGTCTTTAGGTAGCCGCTCAAAACCCACGACCTTATGCTCATCTCTGAGCCTAGCTGCCAGATATGAGCCAGCCACACCCATACCTACTATCGCTACCTTCAACCGCACTCTACACCAGTGACCTATTGTAGATACTATATCTCAAGATAAGAGAATAGGAAGACCTTTTAAAGATTTATCAAGTCTTAAGATAGTCGGCAAGTAGGTGAATTTTAGATCATCGAAGCTGGGCCAACCCTTAAATATGATGAGATGCAGATATCTTTCCAGGTTGCTCGATGAAGAGGAGTTCAAAAGATGGTTCAACACGGCCTTGGGGACTGTTAGGTCTGCTGAAGGCGATTTAGAGAGGGGCGACTACAACTGGGCTTGCTTTAAGGCCCACCAATCAGCCGAATTCGCCGTCAAGGCTCTGCTTCGTGGGCTAGGCTTGGGTGCCTA
>JAAOZN010000099.1 GCA_011605775.1 Nitrososphaerota archaeon
ACAACGTGAAGTTCCAATCCAGGGTGTTTAAGGGCTTTATAGACGAGCTTTGTGTTGGCTGCGTAGACGAGCGGGTTACCTCCGAAGGTTATCAGACCCTTGATCGGGTAAGGTTTCCCAGTTATTATGGCGCGCCAGAGGTAAGGGATGGGTGGTTGGAACATGTGCCCAGACATGCATTGAGGAACGCCGTAGCGCTCTTTGTAGTACTTGCTGGTGATATCGTACTGGGGCCAACCTTGCACAGGATGCTCCAAGATGCCTAACTGCTTTCTTTTCATCTCCGGTGGGAGTTTGTCTTCGAGTTGGAGGTGTGCGTCTCTAATGAACTGTTTACCGTTTACAACCGGGCCTGGGTAGGTCATGTGGTCTCCGCCTATGACGTCCAGGTTTCCGGTTATCGCCCTGATTATCGTTTTGCAGAGCTCTGCTTCTGTTGAGTTGATGCCTATTTGGTCAAGAGCTACACCTCTGTATATGCAAGCAGGCCTTATACTGCCGTACATTCGTGCCGATTCAATGATCTTCTCCTTCGGTACCCAAGTTATCTTTTCAGCCCATTCTGGGGTGCAGGGCTCAACACGGTCAATGATCATCTGCCAAGCAGTCTTGCACTCTACTTCTCTGCCATCCGCTAACTTCACCTTGAACGTTCCCTTGAGTGCGGGCTTTGTACCCTTCGGCTCATACTCCATCTCCTGAGGGTTCCATATTGCTGGTCCACCTGTTACTGTATCCCACACAACGAACTTCTCCTTAGAGCCGCCTGGCTTCACATCGCTTTCGGTCAGCATCTTTCTCGGCTCAACCTGTACTAAAAATGGTGCGTTTGTCCACTTTTCGACAAATTGTTTATCGTAAAGCTCGTTCTCGATTATGTAGCGTATCCAAGCCATGAAGAGAGCGACATCGGTGCCTGGTCTGATCTGAAGCCAGACGTCTGAGTTTCTAGCTGACTCGGTCATTCTCGGGTCTATTGTGATAAGCTTGGTCTTCCCCGCTCTCTTTCTAGCCATTATCACGTGCCAGTGGAGGGGTAAAGATTCAGGCGGGTTTCTGCTCGCAAGCACTATTAGAGCTGCGTTAGCTATATCAGGCGTATGTGTGTTTGTGCCTAGCATACCGTATTGTATGGCGACGCAGTTTGTGGAGCAGATGGTTCCTGGTCCAAAAGTGTTCGCTGGGTTACCGTAGAGGTTGAGGAACCTTGCCCTAGCCCAGTATAAGTCAGATCTGTATGTGCCTTCGCATGTTGCTATCGCCTCTGGACCATATTTGTCTCTGATCTCTTTAAGCTTATCAGCTATTTCGTCGAGGGCTTGCTCCCAACCGATCCTTTGCCACTTGTTCTCACCTCTTTCACCTACCCTCTTTAAGGGGTAGAGTAGCTGCGCTGGGTGGTAAAGCCATTCAACTGAATGCGTAACCCTATCCTTGCATACGAACCCTCTGCTCACTGGATGGTTAGGATTTCCCTCAACCCTAACCAGCTTTCCTGTCTTTTTGTCTACGTAAGCCAACATGCCGCAGCGTACCCAACAGCAAGGCGCACCATTGTGTCCGCCAATAATTTTCACTTCAAGATCCTGCGATTCTGCCAACTTCACTATTACACCAGATGGTTATTGGTTCAATCTCTTATTTAAATTTTTACACACTCATCGAGTCCGTTAATGACTTATCTGAACGGCAATATGGTTCTTTTAAACTATGTTTCTTAAAATTAAGATTCTTATAAAATGTACCGTGCGGTTTTCCCTAGGTGGATAGCCTCAGCTTGTTACCTGATTTTGATTCTGCTTCTTATAAGTCCCCAGATTCCTTTGCGCGCTAGGAAGAAGATTATTAGAAATATCAGACCGAAGAAGATGAGATCCATTCCTGCTCTCCAGCCGAATATTACTCGGAGGTATTCGCCTACCCCGACTCTTATAACCGAACCTATTAATGGTCCTATGATGGTAGCGGCTCCTCCTATTATAGTTATTAGTACGGGTTCGATTGAAGTGAATAATGTGAGAACTCCGCCTGGATCCATGGCTGGGTCTATGTAAGAAATGTAGATAGCGTATAAAGAGCCAACAACTCCTGCGATGAAGCCGCTTATGAACATCGTGAACAATTTTAGCCTAAAGGCGTTTACGCCAAGTGTCATCGCAGCGTCTTCATCGTCTCTGATCGATCGCAATAGCAACCCGTAACGAGACTTTGATAGGGTATACACAGCGTAAAAGGAGAGAATCATTATGACAAGTGTGATATAGTAGTATGGCAGCTTTTCTGTAAAGTCTATGGTGAAGAATGGTGTTGTAATTGGTGGTGGTACTCTTATTGTGATCCCTATTGCTCCATTCGTAAATTCTGAGTTCATTACTATGAGCCTTGCAACTTCGGTTGCAGCTAACGTTGCTAAAGCAAAGTATGGGCCCCTTAGCCTAAAACATACGGCTCCAATCGCTATACCCAGTAGTGCTCCCACGAATCCTCCTAGAATGAGTGAAGGCCAAGGATTAGTTTTAAAATACTCTGTGTGCAGCGTAAGTATGCCAGCCGTATATGCGCCCATTCCGAAGAAGAGTGCGTGCCCTAGCGATGGTTGACCAGCGTATCCGGCTAGCAGGTTCCATGATTGAGCAAGGGCGGCGAACGAAAAGATAAGCACTATAATATGTAGGAGGTACGTGTGAGTGGCAATCTGTAGGGGTGCAATTAGCGCGATAATGATTAAAGCGATCAGTAGAATGGTTCTTAGACTTGGTTTCATAGCCAAATTACCCCCGTGTAAACAATCCTTTGGGTCTGAATATGAGTACCAATAGGAAAAGTATGAATCCCACAACCGGGGTTAGTGAGTAAGGAAGTTGTATAGTTGCTGCTGCTTGAACGATGCCTATGATGATGCCTCCGAAGATTGTGCCTGCGACGTTACCTAAGCCTGTGAAGACACAGATTATCAGAGCGTATAGTGTTAGGAGTATTCCGAGATATGGATAGATGTAGTAGATTAAGGCGAGAATCGCGCCTCCAGAACCTGCTAAGGCTATCCCTAAACCGCCTCCTATTAATCGAATCGTATTAGAACTTATGCCCAAGGATTCTGCTGCTTCTGGGTCTTGGCTTACAGCTCTAATTGCTACACCTATTTTGGTTCTTGATAGGAAGAGCTGTGTAAGAATTATTAGAATAATGGTTAACACAAACGCCACAACGTAGCTACCGCCTACGGAAATCGGGCCAAAGGAGTATTTACCAAACTCCACCGGGATGGTCCTATAGTCCCCGCCCCAAAATAGTAGCATAACGTTCTCCATGAATATAGATAGGCCGAACGTTAGGATGATGGATCCAAGTATTTCGCCGATGATGTGTTTAAACACAAATCGAGTTAAGATCATTCCAATGCAAAAGAACAATGCAAAAGAAATCGGTATCGATAGAAGTGGTGATATATTGTATAATGTGAATAGCCAGAAGGATGTGAACATTCCTAACACAGCGAAGTCGCCGTGTGCCAAGTTTTTGATACCCATTACTCCGAAGATTAGGCTCATGCCCATCGCTATAGTCGCGTATATGGCTCCAAGCATAAGCCCGTGTACAACAATACTTGATAGCAGATCTCCTAAAACTACCATACTGCTGAAGGTTCTTTCTTTGGTATTTAAAAGGTTTACTCTGTGTTAGAGCTCGCTTCTCACAGAACCGATAAAATTTATAATTTCGTGCAGCACTCTGCTCAAATTATTTACTCAGCAAATAGTCAAAAAGATGGATGAGGGAGCGATGGTGTGCGCTCCCTTTTATGGTAAGGCGTTATTTGGGTGGAAGCAGAGGATCAGCCACTTTGTAGACTGGTGAGTAGACTGTGCGGAAGGTGAGACCTTGGGCTGACCAAAGGTCTGTCGGTTTTGCGGGCTGTATCTGGATTATCGTGCAGCCCATCGTAGGCCCGGTTAACGAATACGCTAGTTGCCCGTTTGCTTCAAAGTAGAGTTCCCCGGTCCAATCTAGGTAGAATTTCATCGTGGCAAGACCGTTTCTAATCATCTCTCGGATCGCTGTGACGTCGTCGTTCGCGAACATCTGTTTCACTTTGTCAGGGTTCTCCTCAGCTGCTTTCTCAATGAGTTCTTTAAGTATATACATCCCGGCATACCCGGTCCAGCCTTGGAAGTCTGGAGGATATCCGTACCTAGCCATGAAAGCTTTAGCAACCCTAAGTCCTGCGTCTGCGCTTGGATAGTTCCTGTCCCACCAGTATTCGTTTGCTACGAACCAGTATGCGACGTTTTCGCCAGCCAGCTCGATGAGCGCAGGGGTCTGCATACCTGCGCCGCCTATGCTTACCCATATTGGGTTGAAACCTATCTCCTTAGACTGTTTGGCGATCAAAACGGTGTCTGTTAAGTAGCCAGACGCCGCAACCACATCGGGGTTCAAAGCCTTTAGCTTCTCAAGTACTGGTTTGAAGTCTAGTGCACCGGCAGTGTAGGCTTCAGCAGCGACTATCTCCCACTTCAGACCTTTTCCTTCGACCATCTTTAGGAATTCATTCTTATCCGATACACCCATAAGGGTGTTTTCATGAAGCACCGCGACTTTCAGCGGTCTTCCTAACTTCAGCATCGGTTCAAGCTGCTTACTCATGAATTCTGTGACCACAAGGGAGAACATTGTGCTGTTCGGAGGTGTCTTGAACCAGTATTTCCAACCTTGCTCACAAAGCTCCTTAGCCGATGATCCGATAGAGAGAACAGGGGTCTTATACTTCTCTGCAGTCGGCATAGCAGCCATTGCAGCACTGCTTGTGAAGTATCCCCTCAGAACGTGTACCTTATTCACCGTAATCACCTTCTCTGTAGCGGTTACAGCAACCTTAGGATCTCCGGCGAAATCCTCAACAACAAGCTTAATCTTAGCCCCCAATATGCCGCCCGCCTCATTTATCTCATCAGTCGCTAAGAGCGCACCGCGATACCCAGATTGACCGAAGGCAGCCAAGCCGCCTGAGAGAGGTAAGACTATGCCTACTCTGAGCTCATATCCCTCCAAGATCGGCTTTGCTGGTGTGGCGGTTGTCGCTACTGTCGTTGTCACGGTGGTTGTTACTGTTCTTGTTACTGTGGTTGTTGTTGGAGGCGCTGTTGCGGTTACGGTTGTTGTATATGGTGCTCCTGGTGCTAGGGTTGTTGATGTAACCGTCTGTGTCAGAGTTTCACGACGAGTTTCTGTAACCGTCTGTGTCACAGTTGTGGTTGTGACTTGACTTGCCCCACCAAGGTAGCCTCCTACACCAGCAATGATGATAAGGACTATGGCGACTGCTGCGATAACACGTGTGCTAACCAAAGCCATCACGCACAGATTTATCGTATCCGCTACTATATTAATTTAACTGTCATGCTGCTTTGTTGCACGATTTAACCGCCAAGCAGACGTAAAAGGAAAGAAATAAAATCCTAGAGGATAGCCTGTAGACAATTCAGATTGAGCACTAACTAAGAGTTTCATCTGCTTGTCCTAAGCAGCACAAGATATTCGCCTTGATCACCATACCTCGATGGTACTGACATCTTTATAGACTACTGATTAAAAATATATAAATCCGTGTGAAAGATGGTAAGTCGAGATACTTTGGCGTTATTAGAAGTCAATGAGCTACGCAAGAACTTTGGCGGTGTGGTAGCTTTAAGCAAGGTTGAACTAAAAGTCGACAAAGGGGAAATAGTGGGCCTCATCGGACCAAATGGTGCAGGCAAAACAACTCTTTATAATTGCATAACTGGCTTCTATAAGCCTACATCCGGCAGAGTAATGTTCGACGGCAAAGACATCACAGGTTTACCAAGCCATAAAATATGCAAACTAGGAATAGCAAGAACCTTCCAAATCCCCCGCCCATTTATGACTCTTACACTATTTGAAAACGTTATGGTAGGCGCGTTAGGGATAGGCATGACGCTAAAGGAAGCAAATGAACACGCTAAGAAGATAATAGGCTTCCTTATGCTAGATGATTACGCTAATCAACCCATAGGTAAGTTAAACTTCAACTATAGAAGGCGTTGCGAGATGGCTAGAGCGTTAGCAACCAAACCTAAACTCCTTATGTTTGATGAAACATTCGCTGGTTTAAACCCGAGAGAAACAGATGACATGATAGAAACAGTTAAGAAAATCCATAAAGAAGGTACAACGATTATGTTAACGGAGCACGTGATGAAGGTTGTTATGTCATTAGCGGAGCGAATACTTGTGCTTCACCAGGGTACTCTGATAGCTGAGGGGCCACCAGCGAAGATCTCAACCGACGCTAACGTGATAGAAGCCTATTTAGGTAGGATGCCTACCACGTAGGTGGTTTACATGCTAGAAGTAGAAAATATTGATGCAGCATACGGAAGCCTACAGGTCTTATGGGATGTCAGTCTAAAGATATCAGAAGGAGAGATGGTTTCGGTCATTGGAAGCAACGGAGCCGGTAAAACAACCTTGTTAAGAACCATAGGCGGACTACTATACCCGAAGAAGGGCAGAATAAAGTTCTTCAACAACGATATCACAACCTCTAAACCTACGGTAAGAGCAGCACACGGCATCGCACACGTCATGGAAGGAAGAAGGCTCTTTCCGCAACTAACTGTAGAAGAAAATCTAAAAATGGGCGCCTACCTTTCAGAAGCTTGGAAGAAGCGGCACGAAACTATCGAGACGGTATTTGAACTCTTCCCCAGACTAAAAGAGAGGAGGAAGCAGTTAGCTGGAACATTGAGCGGCGGTGAACAGCAGATGCTCGCGATCGGCAGAGCTCTGATGATGAGACCCAAATTACTCCTACTAGATGAACCTTCTCTCGGCATTGCTCCTAAATTAGCCTTATCTATATTTGATACTATAAAAAAGATAAATTATAGAGAGAAAACCGCTATCCTACTAGTCGAACAGAATGTATACCTCTCCCTACAACTCACGCAAAGAGCGTACGTAATCGAGAACGGGAGAATAGTTTTAGAGGGAATGTCCGAAAAACTCTTGGAAAATCCAGAAGTAAAAAAGAGTTATCTAGGGAAGTAAAACTCCACACTACACCGTAAGAAGATGGCTCTATTTATCAATCTCAGAGTACTTGATTAAGCACCTTCTGCGATTCAACGAGAACTGGTCGTAGAAATCTTCATATATCAATTATTGCAGCTTAAGGTGATGAGCTGAAATTGGAAATTAAATCTTCTCAACAAAAGGGTCCGAGCTCGAATTCTCCACAATCTAAGGCTGAAACCGATCCTCCATATAGGGTTGAACACCTACCCTCTGGATTAGGCGGCTTTTGCTACTCCCCTCCTCCGATGGAGGTGCACGTCAAGGATAACCATATAGTAAGGATCTTACCCTGCCATTTTCCAGAGGAGACGAGGGTTTGGGAGATCAAGACAGATCGAGGCTTGTTTACAAGACCGAAGAAAGCAGTCCCCCATCCTCAAATGTTAGCTTATCGAAACCGCGTCTACACACCTACTAGAGTTAAGTACCCTATGAAGAGGGTTGATTGGAGCCCAGATAACCCTAACCCCCAAAACAGAGGTAAGTCTGGTTACGTCAGAATCTCCTGGGACGAAGCCATCGATATAGTCGTCAAAATGATCAAAAGGATTAAGGAGAAGTACGGTGACTGCACACCAATATTAGTACAGGGCGATGGGCACGGGCAATCAGGCTTTCTGCACACCATGCACTTCTACGGCCATATGCTATTTGACAAGCTAGGTTTCGGATGGACTCAGCAGATCAGAAACCCAGACAGCTGGGAGGGCTACTATTGGGGAGCAAAACTTGTGTGGGGTTTTGATCCGACCCTCGGTGAACCATACACAGACGGCGTTTGGGAGAACGTTCTACAACATGGTGAAGTCGTTATATTCTCAGGGTGTGATCCAGAAACAACGGCTGCTGGCTTCAGCTCCCACGCCACACATCTATGTGAAGCACTAAAAAAGGCAGGGATTAAGATAATAGCAATATCACCGGACCTAAATTATAGCGAAGCAGTTTGGGCCGATAAGTGGATCCCAATAAACCCCAATACAGACGCAGCACTATACCTAGCCTTAGCATATGTATGGATCAAGGAGAATCTCTATGACAAAGATTACGTTCAGAGATGCTGCATAGGCTTCGAAGGTTTTATGAAACACGTGCTTGGAGAAGATGATGGTGTTCCAAAGACGCCTGAATGGGCTGAGAAGATAACAGGCGTACCCGCATGGGAGATAAAGGCTCTAGCAAGAGTTTGGGCTAGCAAGAAGACGTCTCTAGCGGTCGTCTACGGTGGCTCTAAGATTAGGGGCCCATACTCCCATATCCCCGGTAGAATGGAAGCATATGCTCTTGCTATGCAAGGGCTGGGGAAAGATGGTAGACAATTCTTGAGATTCTGGATCTCATCTAGATTAAATGTAAAGGATATCGCGCCATTACCCGTCTATCCTGATGTGTTGACAGAGGCGCGTACCTACATCCCCAGAACCGCTTACGCCTTTAAGGTTCAGCCTCCGCCAGCGATACCACTCATAAAAACCCTGGTTCCAGACGCGATACTAAATCCCCCTGTGACGTGGTGGTGCTCTGGCGCTCAAATGAACACGATGCAAGACCTCTTTGTGAAGTATAGATACCCTCCGGTAGATGGGCATCCTGGTATCAGAATGATATGGAACGAAAATGGCTGCTACACGACCTGCTGGCACGGATACCAGTTCATCGAAGCTTTGAGAAGCCCGAAGATCGAGTTTCATCTAGTGATCCACCCGTGGTTTGAAAACGATGCCCTGTTTGCGGATCTAATTTTGCCTGGACTGACTGATTTTGAGGTGGATGATCTAGTGGTTAGCGCAAGGTCTGAAATCATCGGCTTAGTGTACCACGAAAGGATTATTGAACCGATTGGTGAATCAAAGAGCGACTACGAAATTCATAGGATGATTGCAGAGAGGCTGGCAAAGGAGTTCAATAAGCCTGAGCTGCTTCAAGCCTTTCCAGAGCCTGAAGTCGTTCTCAAGGAGTTCTATGAGAAGACATTAGCCTGCAGAAAGTATGGCATAAGCTGGGAAGAGTTCAAGAAGAGCAAGAAACTTATCATCTACAGCCACCCATCCTGGGAAGAGTGGGTTGAAATCAAGAAGAGGTACGGATACGAGGCATACGATTGCTTCATGGGTAAATTCTACAAGAACGGCTCAGGCTTAGAAACGCCTAGCAGCAAAATAGAGTTTCAATCACA
This sequence comes from Nitrososphaerota archaeon, assembly GCA_011605775.1. Lineage (NCBI taxonomy): Archaea > Thermoproteati > Nitrososphaerota > Nitrososphaerota archaeon. Next base: position 9,278 of record JAAOZN010000099.1, read on the forward strand.
ATTAGCTTTGAAGCACGCACCCAACGATCCCGAAAGACCACCTATAGCTAAATGGATTGAGCACCACGAGTTGCCAACTTCAGCAAAAAGCCAGAAGTACCCGTTCCTCTTATGCTCAAACCACCCAAGGTATAGGTTTCATTCACAAGGAGACGAAATAATGTGGTTAAGGGAGGCATACAGAGTCAAAGGAGAGGACGGTTACCTCTACGAGGCTGTTTGGATTCACCCTTCTGACGCTGAGAGACTAAGGGTAAAGACCGGCGATGTTGTAATGATTTATAACGATTTAGGCTCTGTTCTTGCAGGGGTCTTGGTTACAGAGAAGATCAAACCAGGTGTGATATCCATAGATCACGGTGCAAGGTTAGATCCGCTTAGCGTCGAAGACAGGATCGATAGAGGTGGTGCGATAGACCTCTTAACGCCAACACCATCCTTCAAATATAAGAGAGGTGAAGAGATTAGGGTTCCCGAACAGGTCTGCTCAGGATTCTTGGTTGGGGTTAAAAAAGTTGACCTCGAAGAGCTGAAGAAGAAATATCCTCAAGCATTCACGAGGAAGATGCATCCCATTATGGGTCCGATAACAGAGGCTTACCTAACTGAGGAGGTGAGGTGAAATGGGCAAGGTCTTTGTCATTGATGTCGAAAAATGCATAGGTTGTTTAAGCTGCGTAGTCGCTTGCAAAGATGAGTTCGTAACCAATGATTGGACCCCATACTCTAAACCTCAACCCGAATATGGAGCCTTCTGGATTAGGGTAGATGCGCAAGAGAGAGGAACCACGCCTAAAGTCAAAGTAACTTATACTCCAGTCCCTTGCATGCACTGCGACAACGCACCCTGCATTAAAGCTTGCCCAGTTAACGCGATTACTAAACGCGCCGACGGAATAGTGCTGATTGAACCGGATATATGTAACGGCTGCAAGTCATTAGACGCAGGACCACTTTGTATGAAAGCCTGTCCATACGACGTTATTTACTTCAACGACCAATTGGGAATCGCTCAGAAATGCACATTTTGTGCTCATCTGCTAGACGATCCTAACTGGAGATATGGACCCCGATGCTATGACGCCTGCCCAATCGAGGCCATAATATATGGAGAAGAAAACGACCCGAAAATCAGGGAACTAATCAATAGAGCAAAGACCCTTTATCCCGAGTATAATGCTCAGCCAAGGGTATATTACTTGAATCTACCTCAACCCTTTATCACAGGGAGCTTGGTGGACCCTGATCTAAAAGAAGCAATTGCGAACGCCAAGGTAACCGCAATAGATCTATACACATCCGAAAAGCTTGAAGCTTACACAGACGAGTTTGGAGACTTCTGGCTTAAGAATCTGAAGTGGAACCACAGATATCTTGTTGAGATCGAAAAAGAAGGGTACAAGAAGAAGACGTTAGGCATATACATAACAAACCGCGATCTAAACCTACAAATCATAAACTTAAGGAGGTAAAAGATCCATCTAAAGAAAACCTTAAATAAGAAAAACGGGGAATTTAAACATCCAGAGGTAGGTTGTGATATGGAAAAGCTTGAGGATTATAGAACAGGGACTTTAGACTCTTACCTTAATGACCCCACCTTCGGCAAAACCTTCAAGGAGATCCTAAGGTTCTGCACCACTCCAAGAACAAAAGATGAGATCGAGAAGTATGTCGAGAAAGATTTAGGAGTCACATATGAGAAGTATAAGGTCTTCGCAGGCTACTTCATAGGAGCACTAGAAGCTTCCGGAGGCCTACGCTGGGATAAAGAGAGCAGAAAATGGGTAGCTACCGAAGTAGGTAAGAAGGCGGTTTCTTGATTACGATAAGCGTGGTCAAGAAGAAGTAGGGGATCAATAGGATTGGAGCATACTACAGATGTTAAGGTGTGTTATGTTAGCCACGGGTTAGGGGGGCTCTCAGGCTCAGCAGAACCGTTGGAAGTTCACGTTAAAAACGGCAAAATACTGAGGATAAAGCCTCTCCATTTCGAGGGAGTTAGGCTCTACGAGATAAAGGCAAGAGGGAAACGCTTTACCCAACCTGCTAAAACACTCCCCTACTGGGTAAGCCTAGCATACAAGAAACGCGTTTATTCGCCGAATAGAGTCAAGTATCCGTTAAAGAGGGTAGACTGGAGCCCTGAAAATAGGAACCCGCAGAATAGGGGGAAGAGTGGGTTTGTCAGGATAAGTTGGGAGGAAGCCCTTGATATAATCGAGAAGGAATTAAAGAGAATAAAGGAAACATACGGGTTATGGTCTGTGCTTGTGCAAGACGACGGTCACGGGCAAGGAGGAGCGGTACAGACACCCCATGGTATCCACCACGAACTTTTCCGCCAGCTCGGCGGCTGGACCCAGCAGGTTAGAAACCCAGATAGCTGGGAGGGCTACTATTGGGGTGCAAAGCACATTTGGGGGATGGAGGGACCGCACGCAGGGCTTCCACACCAAGACGCAATCTTTGATGATATTTTAGAGAATACTGAGGTGCTGATATTTACAGGGTGTGATCCAGAGTCTACGGTTGCTGGCTTCGCTGGTCAGATCGGAAGTATTATGTGCAGATGGTTTAAGGAAGCTGGAATAAAGATAGTTGCCATATCTCCCGACTGCAACTTTGCCAACGCCATTCACGCTGACAAGTGGATCCCTATAAGACCAAACACAGATGGAGCGCTTTATCTAGCGATCGCCTACCTCTGGATAAAGGCTGGAACATACGACAAGAACTTCCTTCAGACTCACTGCGTCGGCTTCGACGATTTTCGTAGATATGTGATGGGTGAGGAAGATGGAGTGCCGAAGACACCTGAGTGGGCTGAGAGAATAACTGGCATACCTACTAGAACAATAAAGGCGTTAGCTAAAACTTGGTTTAAGAAGCGAACCTCTCTAGCGCTCTGGTTTGGAGGACCGAAGATCAGAGGCCCATACGCCCACGAGCTGGCCAGACTAGAGGTAATATGTTTGGCTATGCAAGGAGTAGGGAAACCTGGGAGACAGCTGCTTAGAGGTTTCTATCCAGCTGCTACAGGGAAGAACTTGGCACCTATTCCACAGTACCCAGAGACCACAAGATCATTCGTCGGCAGCACTGTAGCTAGATACACCGTTGCAGCCATTTCCCCGGTAATTGTGCCAAAGGTGCTTGTAGCCGATGCGATTCTGAACCCTCCAGTAACTTGGTACGGTACGGGTGCAATAGCAGCGCCGAGAGAGGATCAGTTTAGGAAGTACACTTTCCCACCCGAAGGTCATCCAGGTATACGCATGATCTGGAACGCCAACTGCTGTTATATCACGTGTTGGAATAGTAAGATAATAGAGGCTTATAGGAGCCCAAAGATAGAGTTCATAGTTGCTGTGACCCCATGGCTTGAGAATGAGGCAATGTTCGCCGATATAATACTCCCGGCGCAGACGATCTTTGAACACGAAGACTTGGTAATGACGACTAGAGCGGCGGTAAGTGCAACAGCTTATCAAGAAAGGTGTATAGAGCCGATAGGCGAATCAAAGAGCGATTACGAAATATGCCGCTTAGTAGCACAGAGAATGGGGATCGGAGACGCTTTTCCACCTCCTGAAGAGCTTATGAAGAGGATGTATGAATCAACATTTGCGTACACGAAATATGGGATAAGTTGGGAGGAGTTTAAGAAGAGGAAGATCTTTATCCCAGACCACCCTACCTGGGAGGAGTGGAAACAGATCCAAAAGGATATCGAAGCCAAATATGGTCTTACCTGGGGCTCCAGACCGGGGTTGACCTGGTTCTACGAGTTGCCTGAAGGAAAGGGGCTTGAAACCCCAACTGGCAAACTGGAGATAGTCTCTACCGGGCTAGCTAAACACTTCCCAAATGATGACGAAAGACCACCTCTACCACACTATATACCGTATGGTGAAACTCATCAAGAAAGCCTCCTCCACCCAAGAGCTAAAAGATACACACTACTATTATTCTCAAACCATCCTAAATGGAGGTTCCACGCGCAAGGAGATGATATAACTTGGATAAGGGAGGTACCTACTTGTAAAGTAAGAGGCCCTGACGGCTACCTCTACGAGCCCCTATGGATCCACCCTGCTGATGCAGAGAAAAGGGGGATAAAGAGTGGTGACATAGTTAAAGTTTATAACGAACGCGGGACGGTGCTGTGCGGAGCCTATGTGACGGAGCGGGTAATGCCCGGTACAGTCCATGTGCACCACGGATCTAGGGCTGATCTAATATCTCTAGACCCGCTTATAGATAGAGGTGGAGCGATCGATCTAATCGTCCCACACAAACCTATGTCAAGAAACACGGTCGGTCAAGTCTGCAGCGGCATCCTCGTTGAGGTAGAAAAAGCGAACATCGATGAGCTTATGAAGAAATATCCGCAAGCATTTACTCGCCCAGCACATCCGAATCTAGGACCATATCACGAAACTTGGGTTATGGGGTGACCAAAAATGGGGAAAGCCTTAGTGATAGACGTAGCTAAGTGTGTGGGTTGTTACTGCTGCCAGATAGCGTGTAAGGATGAGCACGTCGATAACGACTGGAGCCCGTATGCGAAGCCTCAGCCAGACACAGGACACTTCTGGCTGAAGGTGAATGAGGTTGAGAGGGGCACTACACCTAAGGTTAAGGTGACTTACATACCGTATCTATGTATGCACTGCGATAACCCGCCCTGCATCCCAGCCTGCCCGGTGAGGGCTATAACTAAGAGAGCAGACGGCATTGTCCTCATCAACCCAGATAGATGTGATGGATGCGTAGCGAGGGAGAGCGGACCACTATGCATCAAAGCCTGCCCCTACGACGTAATCTACTTTAACAAGCAGCTCAAAATCGCTCAGAAGTGCACACTCTGCGCCCACATACTCGATGGTGTAGACCCGCTCGTCAAAATTCCTAGATGTGTTGAGGTGTGTCCTCATAATGTCATAATGTTTGGAGAATATAGTGAGCTAAAGGATCTAATCGATAAGGCTGAAGTTATGAAGCCTGAGGCTAACGCCCAACCGAGAGTATACTACCTTAACCTACCTAAACCATTCATAGCCGGCGAAGTCTACGACCCCGAGCTCGATGAAGAGATCGAAGGAGCGAAGGTTACTGCAACAGACCTAACTACCGGGAAGACCTATAACGCAGAAACAGACGAATTCGGAGACTTCTGGCTCCAGAACTTGGAGAAAGATCACAGGTATAAACTCACAGTAGAAAAGGATGGTTACATCACGTGGGCTCTAGATGAAATAAAGGCGGAGAGGGACATCAACCTAGGGGAGATCCCTCTTCTGAAAAAGAGGTAACCAGACTCCGCATCTCCATACTAGAGGATAAGTTAAATAGTAAGCTAGGGGATAGTCAGCGCTATGATAAAGGTAAAGTTCGATGATGTAAAGCCATACGAAGCGCCTGGGCACTTCAATATGATTGCTTTTAGGCTTCAGCATAAAGATACCACAGGTGCAGAAAAATTTTGGGTGGGGCTATCACACTTCTTACCCGGCGGAGGCGCGGAGATGTCAGCTAGCAACGTGGAGCGGGTTTATGTGATGCTTGCTGGGAAAATGACCGTTGTGACAGAAGATGGTAAGGAGATAGTACTCGAACCTTATGATTCGCTCCTCATCCCTAAGGGCGAAAAACGCGCGCTAATAAATAAAACAAAACAGCCCGCTACTATGCTAGTCATCTGCAGCTACCCTGAGAAATAACAGAAAGAGAAGCGCTATATGTTGAGCAAGCGAAAAATAGAAATATGGAGTGGTATCATAAACAATTGGTGAGTGATTGTATGAGTGACGATATACTTGAAAGATACCTCCACGGATTCTTAGATAAAAGTGCGCTAGGAAGCCCGCAAGAAGCTCTGAAAAAACCCATTGTAAAGATCTTTGGGAAGGAGGTCGAAGTCTACGACCTTACGCAGCCCTTCGGCGCAGCAACCCCCACCTGGCCTTATGCAGCGGAAAACGCGGAGGTTATAAGAATGCGCTCTCACGCAAGAGACCGGGTTCTGGCGCAGAAAATCAGCCACAGTATGCACATGGCAACCCATATGGATGCACCTGTACATGTTGAGGAAGGCTATCCATCGATCGATCAAATGCCATTAGAGCGGTACATTGGTGATGGTGTAGTTGTCTCCATTCCAAAGAAGGAATGGGAAGTAATTACGCCTGCTGACCTAGAGAAGGCTGAGCCAGCAATAGAAGAGGGTGATATAGTAATTATCAACTCTGGTTGGCACCACTATTATGGAGACAGCGTAAGATACTTCTGCTACGCACCAGGTCTCTACAAGGAGGCAGCAGAATGGTTTGTGAAGAAGAAGGTTAAGGGTGTCGGAGTCGACCAGCAAGCTATGGATCACCCGCTAGGTACGCGACTCGTTCAGACAGGCGGCGGATACCCACCTCTTGCACCTTGGCTAATCGACCTCTATAAGAAGAAGACTGGAAGAGATGTTTACCAAGACTTCCCATATTGGGAGCCCTGCCACAGAATACTCTACACACACGGCATCTTCGGCATCGAAAACCTCGGAGGGGAGCTGGATAAGGTTACGGGTAAACGATGCGTGATAGCTGCTTTCCCGCTCAAATGGGTCGGCGGCGACGGCTCGATGGTTCGTGTAGTAGCTATCGTGGAGAAAAAATGAAGGAGGTAGCTGTGTGAAGGATCTTTTTAACATCGAAGGCAAAGTTGCTGTGATAATAGGCGGCGGTGGAGGTATCGGAAGAAACCTAGCTGAAGGCTTTGTGCAATACGGTGTAAAGGTGGTTATTGCCAGTAGAAATCTAGAAAACCTCAAAAAGGTAGCTGATGAGATCAGCTCAGCTTACAATGCTGAAGTCACGCCTCTCCAAGTTGATATAACAAGCGAGGAGAGCGTAGTACGGCTGAAAGATCAAGTGGTATCAAAGTACGGCACAGTCGATATTTTGGTAAATTCACAGGGATATAATGTGAAGAGCTCTGCGGTTGATTTCCCAACCAAAGAATGGGACATTTTATTTGACGTCAACGTCAAGGGCACGATGCTTACTTGCCGAGAGTTTGGGAAGGTAATGATCGAAAAAAAGAGAGGTAAAATAATCAACATCTCTTCAGTTAGAGGTGCTCGTGTTACAAAGTGGCCTGGCAACCTCGGTTATTGTACTACAAAGAGTGCAGTAGATATGATTACGCGGTCTTTGGCTGCTGAATGGGCTCCTTATAACGTCAACGTGAATGCCATCGCACCAGCCTGGGTAGACACAGGCTTTTCGCCAAGCCTCAGAGACCCAGCTCGCTTAAAGACTGCTTTAGAAAGTATTCCTCTGGGCAGGATTGCTACACCAAGAGATGTGGTCGGCGTATGTATCTTCCTCGCTTCACCAGCTTCGGATTACATAACCGGTCAAGTAATCTATGTTGACGGCGGCCTAACCCTGCTGGGTTGAAGCGCACCACAGCTATGTGAAGTGACCTACCAACCTTTTTCAAGTATTATGCAGCCGTATGCGCCATACGCACCATACGCGGCGCATACACCAATCTTTAGATTCTTTTTTGCTTGCCTTTCTTGAGCCTCCCCTCTTAGTTGTCTGAATAGTTCATGAAGCATCATAAACGCCTGGCTATATACTGATTCTCCGAATGATGCTGTTCCGCCGCTCAAGTTTACTGGTAGCTCTCCGTCGTGCCGTATCTGCCTCTTGCGAATAAGGTTGTCGGTTTCTTCCCTTTCCCATCCCATTATTTGGTCGATCCAATTTATGGTATGGAAGCAGCTCGTGTCGTGGCACTCTATAATATCAATATCTTCAGCGGTGATTCCGGCAATCTTATAGGCTTTCTCTATAGGCTTCCGCCATTCGGTGAAGGGCTTTAATTTCTTGTAAGTCGAGAAGACTCGAAGACGTGGCATCGGTTCACCGTAAAGAGGACCACCGACAGCTGAGGCAGCCACCTTAACGGGTTTATCTGTTATTTTCTTAGCTGTTTCCATGTCGGTTACTACAACCGCACCTCCACCGCTGCATGTAGCACATATCATATATAGGTGCAGGGGGTCACATACTAATGGTGACTTTAAGACTTCATCGGCTGTAAATATCTTCCTGTATCTAGCGTAAGGGTTTAAAGCGCCATATTGGCTGTGTATTTCCTTCACCAACGCCATAAGTCTCTTTATGTCTTCTACATCCTTACCCATCTCATAGGCGCGCCTTCTAGCCCACATTGCCCAATAAGCCGGATTTGTTGCACCAATCACTTTTATCGCTGCGGCATACGGATCTGGGTCAAGATAAGACTGCTCAGGTAGATAAAACCCTCTTGGAGAGTTATCTATTCCAGCAATAAGCACTTTCTTAATTAAGCCGCTCTTTGCCATAGAGGTTGCAGCAGAAAATGCGATTGCAGCGCTCGCGCAGGCCGCCGAAACATTCATACACTGAGCCTCTCGAATACCTATTCTCTCCGCCAATCTATGAGCAAAGTGCTGAGCACTACTGGTAATAAACGCTGGACTGTCGAATGGGATTGATGAAGTGTTGCAGATTATGGCATCAAGCTCGCCTGGTGTGAGCTTTGCCTCACGTAGAGCTTTAATCGCAGCTTCAGCAAGCCTATCCATAAGTAAGGGGGTTGGCTCCCCACTTGGAATCCAGTTAGTTATCGCAGCGCCAACAATTGCACATTCAGTCATTTCCAATCACCGGCTCGAAGAAATAGCTCAAATATATGTTTTGGTCGTCTTCGTACAGTTTGCCGATTTTCAGTCTTAACTTCATACCTATCCTCAGGGCTTTTTCGTCTTGAATATCTATTCTGCCAACAACGATCAAACCCTCGGGAAGCTCTACGGCGCCGACAACATAAGGTCCTTTATGGTATTGAAAGGGTTCACGTACCGAATATGCGTGAACGGTATAAGTATACAATGTTCCTTCAGGGCTCAAAACGTATTCTTCTACAGCCGCTGAGTGGTCACAGTCAGGATTATTACATACTGTCGATTTAGGGAACTGAATACTTCCACATTTTGGGCATCTGCTACCAATAAGCTGCGGCTTCTCAGAAGGCCATTTGAATAATCCCTCTATGATAGGGGCCTCCTTTTTCATATCCTTTACCTCACAGCAGAAGGCTGCGTTTTTCTGATTTTAAGTTTTCGCTTTTAAATAAGCTGTTAGAGACCTAATCTTATCTAGGGGCTAGCTGAGTACGCCAATACCTTTGGGAGAAGCGGGAAGCCCCACTAACTCTACAATGCACAGGACCAAAACATTATTCAGAACATAAGCTCTTTACAGAGCGGAGGGCTAATGGACACGCTTTTCATTCTGAAGCCTCTTCATAACTCGCCTCATTTTAAGATATAGAAAAATTAAATTAGTGGTTGATCGAGATTTGTCAAGGTGGGTTAGTAATGAGTTCAGAATTCAAACGTATTATCTATGAGAAAAAAGATGGTGTGGCTTGGATTACCTTGAACAATCCTCAGCGCTTCAACGCTCTAGATTACGAAATGCGTAAAGAGCTGAAGACGGCTTTAGAAGATGCGAGCAAAGATAAAAATGTCTTAGCAGTTGCTATTACAGGTTCAGGAAAGGCTTTCTGCGCTGGAGGCGACATCCAAGCTTTTGCGGAAATGAAACCTATTGAGGTTCTCGAATTATATAGGGAAGTAGGGACTGCCCTCGTCTTGGGGAAGATCATTAGGGATATGCCCAAACCAGTTATAGCTGCGGTTAATGGGTATTGCTTAGGAGCAGGATTTGAATTGGCTCAATCTTGTGATATAATATTTGCCTCTGATGACGCTGTTTTTGGTCAACCCGAGATAAGCGTTGGTCTTATCCCAGGTGGTGGTGGAACACAGAGACTCCCGAGGCTTATAGGAGAGAAGAAGGCTAAGGAGCTGATTTTTACTGGTCAAAGGCTTTCGGCTAAGGAAATTTCTGAAATGGGGTTGATAAATAAAATCGTTCCACGGGACCAGCTTATGGGTGCTGTTAAGGAGTTTATCGAAGAAATCAAGAGTAAAAGCTCAGTCGCCATAGCAGCCGCCAAAGAAGCGATAAATGCGGCGATGGAGATGAGCTTATCTGAAGGCTTCAAATACGAGGCTCAGATCTTCGCCCAGCTATTCAGCACAGAGGACCAGAAAGAAGGGGCAAAGGCTTTCCTGGAAAAGAGAAAGCCAGTTTGGAAAGGAAAATAATTACAGAAATGTTATAATATGCTATGTTGTAGCCCATCGCAGATGCCAAAAGAGGAAATCAAATTAAAACAGGAAGTCCGATCATTTTACGATAGGTTAGCGTCAGAAGGTACGGGGCAAACCTGCTGCGCTAGCTGTGCGCCCGAGGTCGGGACAGCTGATCTACTTTCGGTAGGGTATTCACCAAGAGAGATATGGGCCGTTCCACAAGAAGCTCGCATCTCTCTTGGCTGCTGTAACATTTCTGCTTTGGCAGATTTGAAGCCTGGAGAATGGGTTCTTGACGTTGGATGTGGTGCTGGTCTAGATGTTTTCCTATCCGCTAGAAAAGTAGGAAGGGAGGGGCTGGTTGTAGGTATAGATGTATCCACAAGCTTGTTGGGAAGGGCGAGGGTTGCGAAGCTAAAGTCGGCTCAAAATAACGTGGAGTTCTTTCTCTCGGATGCTGAAAAGATGCCTTATAAAGACGAGGTATTTGATGTAGTGATAAGCAATTGCGTTGTGAACCTAATTCCTAGAAAGCTCGAAGTCTTTAGAGAAATGAGTAGAGTGGTTAAGAGAGGGGGCAGAATCTGCCTTTCTGATATTATATCGATAGGCGAGCTTGATGAGGAAATACGTGAAAATACCAAGTTTTGGGCTGCTTGTGTATCTGGAGCGGTGGATGAAAACAGGTATTTGGCTTTTATTGAAACCGCAGGCTTTACGGATATTAAGGTCCTCTCTCGAAAAGTCTTCAAGTACGGCCCCGAAGATGTAAAAAGATTTGTAGAATACTTTAAGGGGGATGTGAAGGCTCTTAAAACAGCCCTATCCTTAGAGGGGAGACTGGGTAGCCTAACACTTATCGCCTATAAGGCTTAATATGAAAGTTCATTTGCGCTATTTCTGTATAAGCTTACACCTTCGGTTGATGTGTAGTTGTAGAGGCAGAAAGGAATGAGCTTCCCCTCTGGCGTTAGTTCGTGAATGCAGCATCGCTCAAGCCTGTGTACATCAGCGTTCCAAACATCCATCATAGCGTGTGAGCTCAAAGCGAAAAACCGGGCATTTGGTTCTGGTGTTGGGATGCAGCAAACATCTGGTGTGGAGCTGCAGCCGCAAAGGTCATTAAGTGTTTTCCTTAACTCTTTTAGCGCTGTTGTCATCTGAGCGGAATCGGTAAAAGATCTATAATATTCTTGTATATCTTGTTTGTCTATGAGTCTGCTTAGCGGCAAAACGCTTTTCTTACCGACTGTTAAATATGCCATTATTTGGCATCGTGGATCGGCGCAGGGAATGGGTAGGAAATCATCGGTTTTAATCACCCCACCACTCTGCTCCTCGATCAAGTGAGCTACATCATAGTTAGTTATTCGTTTCAATGGGTTTAACTGGGTTTTTGGATACCGTCCTTGCATAGCAAATGGTTGAAAGTTAACCCCGTTTACTCCCATCTTAAGTCCGTAGCGCACAATCTCCCAAAGTTGATGATCATTAACTCCCTTTACAGCAGTTACGGCCAAAACCACATTTAACCCGGCTTTCTTGGCGTTATATATCGCCTCCTCTTTGATCCTAAAAAGATCAGCCCCCCTTAATCGTCTATAAACATCATCGGTTACACCGTCGAACTGAAGGTATATGCCGTTCAGCCCTGCTTCTGCATATATCTTGGCTAGCTCTGGTCTTTTTGCTAGGGCGATGCCGTTAGTGTTAACTTCTACATACTTAAAGCTCAGCCTTCTCGCCTCTGCGATGAAACTCACAAGGTCTGGGTGTATGGTGGGCTCTCCACCTGATAGTTGAAGAGGCGTAGCTCTACCTTCGTGTGCCAAGAGCGAGATTAAAGCGTCCTTGAACTCGTCCATCTTTACCATAAAACCTCCCTTCGCCTGTGATGACGCTAAGCAAGTCGGGCAGCAGAGGTTGCAGTTTCCTGTGATTTCAAATATAGCTAAGCAGGTATGTTGCTTATGCTCTGGGCATAAGCCGCAGTCTAGTGGGCACCCCTTTCTAACTTCGGTGGCTGGGCTAGCGTATGGGGTGGTTTTGTGAACAAGTTTTGACGAAGCGAGATAACGTTCTGCTTCGCTTGAGATGAGGGCTAAAAACCTTCCATGAACAGCGCATACCTTATCAACATAAACAGATGATCCGTTAGTAACGAGTTTAGCCGGTAGAGGTTCCAAACATACTGGGCAAAGACTTTTTGTAACTTCTATCTCCTTAAGTTTCTCTGATAGATTGAGCATCGGTGCTTCACTAATTTTTATTTTGTCAGTAGTAGTATTTAATGGTTTCCAAGAGAGTAGAGATGCTAATTCAATAAATGATCTTTGGACCCTTACCCAAAGTATAACAAAAGAAGATATAAAATGTGATGTAGATCGGCTTACCTTTTTGCAACTAATCTTCTTATCCCTTCGGTCAACCCGTCTATTGTAAGGTGATACATGGGGAAGATTCTTCTTATCATACTTACAGTTGTATGATCCCAGAAGTACGGCTCAACCGGATTTAGCCAGATAGAGTATGGGAAGTGCTCCGCCACCATCTTCAACCAAACAATACCTGGTGTTTCGTTATAGTCGCTAATGTTAATAGCGCCGTAAGGCGATAGTAGTTCGCTTGTCGCCATCATAGCATCTCCAACGATTATGGTCTTGTAATCTGAATCTAAGGTTTTAAGGACAAGCTTCGTATTTACCCATTCTTGCCTCTCCATGTCTGTGTAGAGCTTATCGTATATGCAGTTGTGGAAGTAGTAGTACTTGAAGTCTTTAAAATGTGTAGCCGAATGGGCTGCGGTAAATAACCTGCTGCATAGCCCAGCATAAGGGTCCATAGAGCCGCCTACATCCATGAGTAGAAGAAGCTTAACAACGTTGCGGCGGCTACGTCTCCACTTTAGCTCCAGCTCTCCAGCATTTTTCGCAGTTGCGTCTATTGTTCCTTCTAGATCCAGTTCATCTGCCGGTCCTATTCTGCTTAAGATTCTTAGGGATTTAAGGGCGATCTCCATCTGTCTTACATCCAAAGTCACATCTCGCCGCAAGTTTCTGAAGCGTCTTTCCCCCGCGATTTTTAGCGCTCTAAGATTTCTTGATTCCCCACCTACCCGAATACCGGCTGGATGATATCCTGAATGCCCAAAGGGGCTTGTGCCGCCTGTACCGATCCAATACGAGCCTCCATCGTGCCTTGACTTTTGCTCCTTGAGCCGCTTCTCAAACTCCCTCATTAACTCCTCTAGGCTCATATTAGACATGGCCTCTATCTCCTCGTCTGTGAATAGTTCTCTTACGATTTGCAGCCACTCCCAGATTTCATTCCTAATTTCCAATGTATCCTCGAACCCACTGAAGTATTCTTGGAAAGCTTCGTCGTAGGCATCGTATAACGCTTCGTTCTTCACTAAGATTGCTCTAGCAAGGTAGTAAAAGTTTTCCAAGCTCGACTGAGCTAAACCCTTAGATAGAGCATCCATCAGAGTCATCCATTCGGTTATGGTAACAGGTATCTTATGCCGCCTAAGTGTATAGAAGAAGCCTGTGAACAAGGTTCAGCGCCTTAACATCCCGCTCTTGCCGAGATAGTGGTTTGCAAAGTAATGGTAATCGCTCTCCTTCTTTAGTAGCACGTTGACAAAAGGAACCTCTTTAGAAATCTTCTCTGGCGGAACTTCTGCGCTTAAGAGAACATATATCCAATCAAGCAACTCACTTGTAGATGGTTTCTTCTTCAGCTCATCGATCTCTCTAATCCTATAAAACGTTTTGATAGCTTCCTTGAGCAAGTCTTCACGTAAATTAGGGTAGTGAACCTTGACGATCTTCTCCATAGTATCGGGGTCTGGGAACTCGATATAGTGAAAGATACATCTTCTTAGAAAGGCATCTGGAAGCTCCTTTTCGGCGTTACTCGTTATTATGACTATCGGTCGATGCTTGGCCTTAATAGTTTCACCGGTCTCAGGTATATAGAAGGACATCTCATCCAGTTCGTTGAGTAGATCGTTAGGGAACTCCGGATCAGCCTTATCAATCTCATCTATCAAAAGAACGACTTGTTCCGGTGAAGCAAATGCTTCACCCAACTTACCGAGCTTAATATATTGCTTTATATCAGAAACATCTCTATCTCCAAATCTCGCATCATTCAGCCTCCTAACCGTGTCATATACATAGAGCGCCTCTTGCGCTTTAGTCGTCGATTTGACATTGAGCACGATTAGCTTTTTGCCAAGCGCCTTTGCGATGCTATGTGCTAATAATGTCTTTCCAGTACCAGGCTCTCCCCGTATAAGTAGGGGGCGACCTAATGCTATGGCGGCGTTGACCGCGTTCTTTAGCGCCTCAGATGCTACGTAGTCGCTTGAACCTTTGTAAACTTCAAACCTCTCCATGGTCTATGTGATACCCCTTTATCTACCCTTATAAAACCTCTACTTTTCCTAAAGACTGATGTCAGGGTATAGACGACTTTATCCCTAGCGTAGCATTTGTCTTCTCTATAGATTGTTCGCTGGAGGCGAGGTTGAACATCGCTCTTATCGCATCAATGTTCTCTGGTATAACGATGGCTTCCTGATGCACACCCATGAAGAGGTAGAGTTCGTAATCCTCTAGGGTAATCGAATCTTCCCATATTATGTTCTCAAATATGTCGCTTCTTTCCCGTCCTATCTCTCGCCCTATATCGTATGCGTGGGCTGTGGACTTCACTCCGAGTTTGCTGTTAACTAAGAGTATTCTTGGTGTGCGTCGAAGCACATCCCTAACTCTTTCCGCCGTGACTGTTCTATCCTTTAACTGAACGATCAAGCTGTGCAGATGCATATGTGTAGTAGGAACCTTTAGAGCCATCGTAGTTATGTTTATGTGCGGTAGAACCGTCTTCACATCAGGACCGTGATGGGAAGGGAGGGTGACTGGATCTAGCACGACAGCATCTATAGGTCCTCGACTGATTTCATCCGGATCAGCAGCCCTCCTAGCTATCACAACCCTAGCCTTTTCAACACCAAACGCTAGATCCAAAGCATTTAAAACCCTGCATAAGCCAGTCGTGTTGCAAGAAACGACTCTTACAAATTGTCTGCCTAATGCTTGGTTATAGTTGCATTGTGCAACAAAAGAGAAGCCTGTTAACTCGTGTTCTTCACCACCTTGGAAGATCGCCTTCTTAGATGCTTTGGCATACATTTCTTTATTCTGGGGCCCAACATCTCCAGGTGTTGCGTCCACGATGATGTCAGCCTCTTTAACCATATCAACTACTGTACCGGAAACCTCTACCCCCATCTTTCTAAACTTCTCTACACTTTTTTCATCGGTGGTGAAGAGTTTATAGCCCTTATCTAAGGCGAAGAGCGCTTTGTAATCTGGGATTACTTTACATACACCTACGAGCTCCATATCATCTTGCTTTGCTACTGCATCAGCCACTCTACGACCTATCACACCATAACCATTAATAGCAACTTTAACCTTCATACAAAATCGCCCTATCTGCTAGAGCGCCAACGCTTCGCAGCTCTATATAAGGCTTCTATCAGTGGGAGCTTCTTACCAGCTAAGTAGAGCACCAAAGCGCCGCCTGCTGTACTTACATGATCGATCCACTCCTTAATACCAAACTTTTGTAGAGCGGCGCTCAGATGACCACCACTTACAATGGTTGTAGCAAAAGACGATGCCATAGCCCTGAGGAGCATCTCAGTGCCGTAGCTAAACTCTTCACGCTCGAAAAAGCCTGGAGGGCCGCTCATAAATACAGTCCCCGCACCTCGTATAATCTTAGAGTAGTTTTCCACCGTCTTATGCCCTATATCATAAACTTGATCGTCTTCCCTAAGATCTTCAACTCTAATCTCTACCCTCTCTCCGCCTCTATCGACGGCTACGTCTGTTGGGAACTCAAAGACATCTGGGTATTCGTCGAGTAAGTTTTGTGCCTTTTTTACATACTGCTCCTCCTTGTCTACGCCTATAGGGGTCTTCAGCTTCCCTTTTGCACGTAAGAAGACGTTCGCTAACAAGCCGCTGAGAAGGACCTTGTCGGCCCTTTTATTTGTGATAAGTGTCTCTATGGCTTCGATTCGGTCGGAGACCTTGGCGCCACCTAATACTGCAACATAAGGGGCCTTTGCGACCGTAAGAATTCTGTTAAGTGTCTTTAGTTCTTTGACGATGAGGCGTCCGCCGCAAGTCGGAAGAATCTCGGCGAAGCCGACTATTGATGGGGATGAGCGATGTGCTGTTGGGAAAGCATCTAAAACACACGCATCTAAAAGAGGAGCAAGTTTTTTGACAAGATAAGTGTTAACAGCAGCTTCAGGCGTATATTCCACATTCTCCTCAGCAGTAAACCTAAGGTTATCGAGCAGTAAAACCTGGCCGTTCTGAAGCGAAGATATGGCTTCTCGAGCGGCTGGGCCAAAGACATCATCAACAAATTTAACTTCTTTGCCAAGGACTTTGGATAAGGCTTGAGCGTGTTGATCCAACGGTACATAATCGTATCTACCAACTCTACCTTGATGTGAAACAACCACCACTTTAGAGTTAGATAGATCCTTTACTGTGACTGCTGCTTCCATTATCCTATTAAGCTCAAGCAGCTGATGTGTTTTAGGGTCGATGGGTGTGTTGATATCAACTCTTACAATCACTGTCTTACCATCAAGATTCAGATCCTCAATAGTTAGGAGCGTATCCCCCGCAGTAGTTAAATTGCTTCCGCCTAGAGACGTCAGGATTCTTCCCTCCACATTCAAGTAGCCTCTAACTATATTAAAAAGTATCGATGCCAAACCTTGTATCTTTAGCGTTTCGACACCATGCTCTTTAGGCCACAAAAATCACCACATGAGCCCACCTAAGCGCTAAGTCCGCCTAGTGATAGATCCGTATAATTCGACTTAAATCAGCTGCGATGTTGCTAATGTACAGATAGATATCACTAATCAGCATTAGTAGAAAATGATCAACATCATTTAATCAAACAGTATACTAACGACTTTAGTTATAGAAAAAGATCAATCAGTAATCGGTCTGACTCGGCAGATTACTTATGAAGATGCATTAAGAAGTTTCTACCAAGCTCGTCTATGATGCCTCAATCCTTGAATGATGTATACATCTTGTATGTTGGCATGATGTATACTCTTTGCAACCATGTTTGTTAGGATTCCTTCTTATTACAAATAAGAAAAGTAAGATAGTTATGCTCTCACTAAACCTTTTTAAGATGGACAACCCTAATTTATCTTAGGATATGAATAAGATATATACCCTAACGTCATTTTTGGTATTATACGCTCTTCTCTTCTCTATGCCTATCGTACAAGTAGCTGCTGAAAGTGATCGACATTCATTCGCTTTTTCGGCGAGGCATACTTTCGCTGTACCTGGAGCTGCGTTTAACACTTGGCAAGGTTCTGGCTTGATTAAAGATGGCTACGCTTCTGGAAGCGGTTTCCTTAAGGCCTCATATCTCGTAAGGGGAACTTGGCGGGAATACGAGGCGGATTTCGTCTTCACAGGCGGTTTCCGATTCCTAGACTCAGATAGGCTTCTGCTTGATGCGACGGTCATTAAGAGCACCATAACGTCTTTCCAATCAGGTGCAAGCTTTCAGATTCTACTTATTAGAGGTGGGAAACCTCCAGAAGGGAGCGTCTCTTATTTCATTCCTTCTTTAGATTTACATTGTGAAAGTGGGTCTCAATCACCGGCGGTTGTTGTAATAAATTAATAGCTAGGTCTTTTTGCCGCCTCTTCTCATTACCCCTCTCAGACCCTTGTACGCCAAATAGATTATTGTGAACGCTGCCAAGATGATTCCTGCATATAGGCTGATCGCTGCCGCTATGGCGACTGGTTCCATACTCTCCCTAACAAACGTTAATAGAAAGAAAATCACAAACCATATGACGCCGAACAGAGCCCAGATATTCCTTATTGTCGAGATGTTCATCATTACCACCTCTTCTTATCTCTCCAAGCAAGTAGCAGAGCTATGATCACGCTGTAGGCTATGTAATAAGGTGTTAGGTCGCCTACGCCTCCTATAAATATAGGTATAAGCCCCCAGCGTAAAACAACGACACTCAACTGTTCCTGCATCTTAAGTATTTCTTGAGTCCCGTATGTTGGTCTACCAACTTCCGTTACACTGGTAAACATGGATAAGATAGTGGGTGACAGCAGCATAATAAAGTACCAGAGTACAATAAATAGGATAAATGCGGCTATAAATATCGCGATCGAGCTTATTATCAAATTAATATGGCTTCGTTTGATACTGCTCATTTCGACACCTTAGACACCATGGGGTCGCATATAACTTTTACCCAAGCTGCAGATTGCCTACCTTACGTCTCAGTAGAAAGTTCTAAATCTTCGGGTCTTGAAGCTGAGCTCTTCTTCTTAAAGAATCTAATCAGGAAGACGCTAACAATAATCGACGTAGCGACTAAAGAGGTAATCAAAGGATTCTTCTGCCAAAAGGATAGAGTGGTGATAGACTGATGGAGAGGTAGGGGAAGCACTTCAATGCTAAGGGAGGCTAACGTCGAACTATAACCCTTCTTTGTTGCGACTACATTTATGTACACTACTCTGGCCTCTTCGTCACTCTTAAGGATCAGCCGCCCTATTCCATTCTGATCAGTTGCGTCAGCCTTTTTGAGCACAACCCCACCTACTATATTCCAGCTAAGGGTAGCATTCTCAATAGGTTTATTCTCGCTACTCACCAAAGCGGTGACTTCTAGAATATCATCAGCATCAAATACTGATGCATTGGTGCTTAACGCTATAGAGAGAGGACGAGGCTTAACGTTAATGCTTAAACTTCCATTAGAAGCAGTATATCCCATCTTCTTAACATTATAGTAGATTGTTACCTTTGAAGGCTCGCTACTCTGGAAGAACGCTTTAACTTCCCCCTCTTTATCGCTTTGATTGCTCTTCACCCTTATATTTCCTTGTGAGGGCTTGAGGGTCACTAAAGCGCCTTCTATTGGTCTACCGTCCTCGGTAACTTTGATCGAAACATCAGCTTCTTCGAATGCTTGCACCTCTGGAGGCGCTTCAACTTGAACGCTTAATGAACGAGGTTTTATCGAAACGCGAAGCTCAGTCTCAGCCACCCGAAATCCGGGTTTGGAAATGAGCGCTTTTATCATATACTCCCCTTCTAGCGGCGTAACAAATATCGCTTTAGCTACACCTTCTGCATCACTTTTTGGTGAGGCGTCTAGGAGTGGTGCTGCTGTAGACCACGTGACTTCTGCGCCACTGAGGGGTTGTCCCTCAAATTGAGCTTTGATGTAAATAGTTAGATGATCATACGTGTAGATTTTAAGAGGGGTGGCGTACATTTTTACTTCTGGTTCAAGTAGAACGAGAGATAGGGTCTTGACAGATGATTGTAGCCCCTCTGAATGTGCTGTGATCTGCGTAATTCCTTCTTTATAGCTTTTTTTGTAGTAGGTGGATGCAAATGTGCCATTTTTTGGGATGATTAAAGAAGACGGGAGTGAGCCTATCTCGATGTTGGAAGATGAGAGAAATATGAGGGTATCGCGTGGGGCGTTAGCGGGGTATCCATACATATCCTGCAGCATTATGAATATGTTTTGTGTAGTGGAGTTGTCGGCTATAACTACCGATGGTTCTATACTCAGATAGATTTTTGAGGCACCGACTTTGAATGTCGCTATCTTAGCTGTTGCTGAAGCGAAGTTGGTTGCTGTAGCCGTGATATCAGTGTTCCCAAGATCTGATGTAATGTAAAAAGAAGATAGAGCATAATATTGAGAC
>JAAOZN010000100.1 GCA_011605775.1 Nitrososphaerota archaeon
TCCTCAGCCTTATCCTTAGAGACCCTCTTTATGAGGTCGAAGAATAGGCCCCTTACCGCGAAGCCGGAGTAGCTCTGAAACTCGATGGGCTCGTCTGAGTAGATGGTGAAGGTGTAGCGCTCTACAGGCATATGTTCACATCTTCTATGCGTAGCGGTGTGATAAACTTTTCACCAGTTAAACTCGCCTACATCTTTTGCTACCTTCTAGTAGAGGATGCGCTGACCAAAGAGGAGAAAGTCCTCCTCAACTCTATTCTAAATGAACTCAAAAGTAAAATCGAAAAGAGTCCTCTCATAGTAGATGATGTGGTGAGAGAGTTCCAGGATGAGGTTCGCCATAGACTATTTGCTCATATAATCTCAAGCAAAGACGAAGATATAGTTGCAAAAAGATCTTACTATTTAACCTTGGTATCGCTAGTATGCGTAGATTACATCTCAGCGTGTAAAAGAAGGGGTAAGGAGACAAGATTCGGTGAAGTGATGGAAGAATTCTACAAACTATATTTTTCTGCAGTTAAAGGAGTGGTCTGATCCACCTTCTAGGAATAACCTTACCTGATTTTAGCTCCACGAGCTGCCTATCGGCGAGCTCGCTGATGAAGGGTTCGCTCCAGCCGAATGCGTCTAGGAGCAGATACTTCTGCTTCCCTTCAGCGCCGAGCATCCTCAGCTTCTCTAGGTAGCTTGCTTCTATCTGGAGTGGTGGTGCTGGTAGTATGACCACATCTTGGAATGATTCGTGTATGTAGTAGATCCCTCTGACCCCGTGTAGGAGCGCGGCTATCACGGCGAATGTTGTCTCGGGTTTGAAGCCCCCTGTGGCATTCAGATACACCCTATCGCCACGCTTACCCACGGTCTTGGCTATCGTATCCATCAGCGAAGCTAAGGCGTCTTCGAAGAAGTCGTAGCCCAGCCCAAAGCCCCTAACCACGATCGGCTCCCTCACCCTATAACCCCTAGACTCAAGGTGCGCCTCCAACACCCTAGCGCAGAAGAGCCCGGTACCGGTGTCTGTGGCGAGTAGAGCGACCTCCCTCTCAGCAGCACCAGCGAGGCTCTCAAACCTGTAGAACGCGTTGAGCTCAGCGCTAGCCCTCCTAGGGTCGCTGTCAACAAATCTGAGTACGGTATCGAAGACCCTCTCACCCCTCCTAGCCCAAGATATAAACTTCTGCTGCTCAGGGGAGTCCGGTGGAAGCCTATACCAACCATCAGAGCCACTAAACTCCTTCCCAACATCACTCCTACCGAAATTCTGAAGAATAGAAACACCAACAGTAAACAGGTGGAGCTCGCTAACCATAGAAAAACATACTACAGTTGAAGGTAGATAAACGTTTACAACAAATCAGGGGATAACATAACACCTCTAGATAAGTGAGAGTATCGTGCTAATAACCTTGGGCTTGTTACTTAATTCTGAAAAAGACAACATTTTGAGATCAGCATCGGAGGATACGGACGAGCGTAAACATTCCCTACCTATCACCAGCGTTTTACACCTAAGACCCATTTCTTTCAAAATAATGTTCTCCACTTCCTTAAAATTATCAATCTTCTCCTTATCCAAAGTTTCGGATAAAGTAGATTCGCATCGAATCACCGTATCTTTGGTTATTGGAATAAGCGCATCAAGCTCGTAGACCTTGTTAATGGTTTTAGATTCAATTTTGAGATTTGGGATAACATTTAGATCAGCTTCAACGAGCTTTCTGAAACTATAAATTTCAACAAACAGCCCCTCCATTATTAACTTACAGAAAAGAGAAGCTAGCTTTTCCATATGGGCGTCGTCTAACTTGGTTAAACAACTAAACAACAGCTCAAATGCTTCCTTCGCTCTTTTAAGATCTTCCTCGCTACAATTTCCCATGCGGTTGATTAGATAGTTTATTGTTTCTTCAAATTTAGCATTCCTTTTTTCCTCCGAAAAATACTTAGGAAGATCGGGAAAAAGATCTTCACAACGATCTTTTACCTTCCTTTGAAAATAATTGTGAATAGTCAAAAAAGGAGACAGTGGAGGCAGAGATATTAGATAAATTAAATAGGTTACTATCATAGTAAAGGGCGTAACTAGATCTTGTTTTTGAGATCTTTCCCTTTCCAAGTTTTTCAGCGATAATAATCTCATCATCCACTACACGAGTAAAAATATCAAGGAGTTTAGCTGCGTTTAAAATAGATAGATGATAACAATATTTTGAAAGAAAATCGTGATTTGCCATAAGGTTATTTTCCTTTTTAGCAATAATTTTCTCCTTTAGCTCGTTGTTGTTAAAAAATAACCTCTTATCAAAATTGTTGAGGGACTCTTCGCATAGCTTTTCTAACAACCTTGGGTATAATTCGCCTGTTAAGGTGTAGTAAGATGCCTCATACAATTCCTAGCCACGCTAGGAACTGCTTGAGGCCCATTTTGTTTCCGAATTTGAATGGGTTTGCTAAACCTTTACCATCTCTGTCTTTACTTAACTCTATGAGATAGAATTCGGCTTCTACCATCGTCAGATCGCCCATACCGGTGCTTTTTCTTGCGCCTATTTGTAGCCCGAGCTTCTCAACATAGTTTAGTATTGAGCCGAGTAGGATGGAGTCCGTTTTGCAGGGCTCGATGTTGTCTGCAACGAATCTAAGTGTTATGTTGCTGTCCACCGAAGCTGCTTCTAAGAAGTAGAGTTGATCTTCCTTAGCTGTGCCGCTTCTTCTATCTATCCCAACACCCGGCTTAATATGTAGTGTAAATGGGGTTATCGTGTCTATGAACCTCAATTTGCCAGCGATCGTCGTGTTGCCGAAGAGTCTGGTTATTGGACAGTAGAGGGCTAATATCTTTCCTAATGCTTCTTCAGCATCCTTCTTCAGCCCTTCTTCTTGCTCCTTCCCTTCCTCATCTTCTTTAACTATTTTTTCGATCTCGTCCTGCGTGTAGTCGAGTTGTAAGAATAGTTTTGTGATATCAGAGTTCGTGAGCCCAAAGAAGTCGCCTTCACCTCTTAACGCTTTGACGAACTTCTTATGATCTTCATCTTTTATCTTATATGTGATGCCTTTATCGTTCTCTATGTAGCCATCGACAGCTATCTTCTCAAGCCCTTGAAGGGGGAGTTTTTTCGCTACCTTCTCGCCTATCTGTCTAAATGCCCCCTTCCAGGTAGAGGCAGGTATTATGATCCTCCCGTCGCTGGTTTTGAGGATCTCTCTTCTAACACCCCACCCACCGATACCGATATGCAGCGTTGCTTCCGGCTTAAACAGTATACGCCCTACTAGTTTTGTTGTGAGGGGGTTGAGGTGCGTCATTTGACGACCTCCTGTGCTACTCTCAACATGTTTACTCCAGTGATGGTGTAACCGAGTTCTTCTATTGTGCCGTGGTAGGCTAATGCTGCGAGCCCGATCGCTGCATCTTTTCTACTCTTCGCATCGATTCTAGCCGATACCACGCTTCCCTGCGCCTTCGCATAATAATCTGGTCTAGGTGCGTCTTTAAGGATATTCCAGCCACCCTTCACCCTAACCGTTTTACCGTATACTTTCTCTATGTTAAGTGTGCAATCAGCTATGTTGAAACCGAGCTGCGCAGCAATATTCGCCAGATCTAGCCTCTTCGGATAGGGTTGCGGGTCGATCCCGCCTTGCAGAGTAGGAGAGATTGCCACCATGACTACTATGTCCCCTTTGATGCAGTTAGAATATTCTTCAGCTTTCTCCCCTAAGCTTATTTCGCGTTGAACCTCTATTTCAGCGAAACCGAATCCTCTTGACGACCCCCTACCAACCCTAACCTCAAACCGACCATCTACACTATATTCGTCTGGTAGCGTTAGGGTTGCCCAGTATGTTTGCGGTGGAAGTATGACATCATATGAGTAAAGCATTCCTTTAACCGCTACACCCCTCGACTTGTCAATAGCGACCGAAATATGCCTTGTAGCGACCTTTTTTACTTGAGGTATGGGTTTTGGGTGCAATGCTTTAAGCGCCCTATGCCCCATCGCACATTCAGAGGGTATGCTAAGAGGCGCATCTTCGTAAATCTTCTTGACGAACTCTTCTT
Organism: Nitrososphaerota archaeon; assembly: GCA_011605775.1. NCBI lineage: Archaea > Thermoproteati > Nitrososphaerota > Nitrososphaerota archaeon. Next base: position 4,069 of record JAAOZN010000100.1, read on the forward strand.
CTCGGTTGATTATGTATTTAGATACTTTACATTCCCAGATAAATGGTGTCGCTGGTCTACTCCTCCTACCTTCTGCGTCGATCGGATATGCTGGTGAAGCGATTAACCTGGGTCTAACATCCTCTTCTCTTAGCTTCTCTTCTCCTATTTTCCCCTGTAGATAGAGTGCTGTGAGGATGGCGCCGCGTAGAGTGGTGGGTGGTATATAATTGAGTGTACCTATGTAGCCGGATGCGCTTCTCCTCTCAGGCAATATCGTTGGGCTTCTAAGAGTGATCTTAACTTCAACTACTCTAACCATAGCCACCTCCTCAGCTCATCCAAAAGAGAAGCCCACCTAGAGTCTACTTCGCTTCTAAACCTATCCGCCCCTTCTAGCTTTACATCGATCAGCGAGCCGCGGCCAAACCTCCCAAGCCTCAGCTCAGCCAAAGCTAATAGGAGTAGAGGGTGCAACCTCTCCAGAAACTTTATCGAGCCCGTAAATTCTACCGAAGGCTCGAGCGCCTCTCTCGTATATAGAGCCATTTCCGCGACCGTCTGGCTTCTATCGTCTATCCTCGTCTGTGTCAGAAGTAGCGGAGAACCTTTAATGGGCTGCGAGGGTAGGAGGTCGCTGAAGTATATTTTCGGCTTTTTCCCATCAACCGCTCCGAAAAGCTTACAAACGTCGCAAAGCGTGTCTCCTCTCTCTAACCTTTCAGGCTTTATCTCGCCACAAGAGGTAAAGCCGTATGTGGCTGCGATTCGAGAGGCGGCGGAGCGTAAAGCACCCTTAAAGCTGCTAGCTGGAATATAGTAAGACCACTCTGAGTCACTCTCTGTTGCTGGCATCTTTACGAAGGGTATGTCTACGCCCATCGCTGAAGGGTGGCTCCAACCTACCGTTAAGAGGCCAACAGGTCTCACTTTTACTATGATCTCTTTCAGATAACACCGCCCCCAAGAATCTTTATCGCTCTTTCTACATCGGAGCTGGGGAAACCTGCTCCGCAATCTTTTGCATTAAACCATGCATTGAATAGCTTCAACAATGTTCTATAGCTTTCTCTCTCCTCTTTTGATGGGCCTTTTACACGCATACGTTGCGTAAATATCAGGCTGACCTTAACCTTACTACTCTTACCAAAACCTCCGCTGATCTTAATGGAGTTCCTTACTGCCTCCTTACTCTGCTTCAGCTTCTTCTTAATTTCTTCGCTGTCTTCTCCGCTTAACCTCGATGCTTTAAAAGCTTGTATATATGCATTGGTTAATTCACCGCCTACCCCTAGCGTCTCTAAAACTTCGTCGATGGAGACCCATTTCGTCTGGTGATCTTTTAGTATTGTGAGTGGCTGTGCTGTCAAACCAAGCTTCTTAAGGTCTTCATACCGCCCCTTCGCCGTCGCACCAGATAGAATACCTCCCTCGACCACATCGAAGCATATTGCGCCCCCGCTGCTCTTCACTCTACCAATCTTCTTCGCTTCATCCAAAAGCTGTGAGGAGGCGTCTATCAGAGCCCAGATGTCGTGCTCAGGTGGCGCTGCTACGAGACCAACGCTTAAGCTACATTCACCACCCATCTTCTCATTAAAGGCTCTAGCTATGTCAACAGCCAGCGGGAGGGCAACCCAGCTCGGACATATTATGAGCGCGTCATCACCACCCATATAGAGAAGACCTAGCTTCAACGCGGCTATCGTCTGCTTCGCAGTAACCCCATCCACACCGCTTACCGCTTTAAGGATTCTCGAGGTGGCGTCTTCGAAGGCTTCTTTCAAAGCTAAGTCGACTCGCGCGCTCCTTTCCACAGCATCTGCGATAGAAATCGATTTCGCGAAGAATACGCCCATAAGGTTACCATCGACCTTTATCAAAGCTATGTTCCTCTTTCTCTCACGCCCCTCTATCTCCTCCCTACTATGTCCAGCGATAAAATACATGATGTCATACTGCCTCTTGATTAGCTCATCATAAGCTATGTTAAAGCACTCCTCTGGCTTAACCTGTGAGCCCCCGACTGTAAACTCGCTCTGCCATCTTTTCCCAAAGTGCATCTCGCTGCCAAGCTCATAGAGTTTAGAGCAGAGCTCGCAGAACTTCTCACCAAACTCTGTCTGCTTTACTGCTGGCTCGCTGTAGCACTTTTGGCATAGCTCCCGTGCCCCAGATCTTTGTAGAAGACGCCTAGCCGATTCTCTGAGTGGTTGAGATGTTATCTTTTTAAGAGCCATTTCAGAATACAGCCGGCCGTAGGTTTTGTAGTAGCTTGTGCTGAGCGGTGTGTGAGCGAAGTAGAGGTCGAAGTAACCTTCGAAGCGTCTCCTAATGGCGTCCCATTTTTGCTCAAGCTGATCTGCCAGCTTGGTTGGGGCTACAAATAATACGACGCCTCCTAGGTTGTAGAGGAAGGATTCAAACGGCAACCAAACTTTAGGCTCCCTCTCTAGCTCCAGTTGGAGTAGAAGTGGTATGTAGGCTACAGTAGCGTAATCGACGAGTAAACTTGAGGCTGCGACGCAACGTAGCTCTCTCGTCCGCATAATGAAGTCTTGAATCCCACCTATATCAATGTAACAGAGGCTAACATCGCGGACAACATTCTCCTCATCACGTTCCTCCGCTATGATCTCCTTGAACTCTTTTTTATCTGACAACTCTCTCAGCTTATTGATGAAAACTTCACATAGTATTTTAAATCGCTCCGCATCCTCTCCGATTTTTCTCCAGAATTCCCAGCTGCGAGCTCCAACTCCATAGGCATTTTTAGGATCTAGAGAGAACTGTGCCGCAAGTTCATTAATTCTGTCTCCGACTAACTTTTTCGCAATGTTTGTTATTCTATCTATGGCTGAAGCAAAGTGGTCTGCTTTTACTAGAAGATCTAGCGGCGGTACCTTTTCATCACGGTGGTGCTCTTTAACGTATTTGATAATCTTATTCCGATGGTTTTCCTGAAGAGGTAATTGTTTCGTTAACTCTTCGGCGATATGAGAGGAAACCTCGTAGTGCTCTTTATAGTTGAAAGGCTTTCCTACGTCGTGTAGCAGCGCTGCGATTCTTAAAACCGCGGCTTCTTCTCTTTCCAACCTTCTGTTGACCGACTCACACCAAGTGATGGATGAGGTTAGGAGTAGGTGCGGTATAAGGCTTGAAATGTTTAACCCAGGTCTTGTGTCGCTTGGTAAAAATAACCAACTCTTCCTAACCGCTTTGTTTAGCTCGCCGTCAAATATTTCAAATATTTCTTTTCCTTCCTTTTCCTTACAAAACTCGTCAAATGCTTTAATAGAATTTTCAGCATAGGTGTAGAGGTCGCTGATCCACTCTTCTACTGAGATTCGGGGTGCGGTCATCCATCTGCTGATCATATAGAGTTTTAGTGGGCTGTATGTTATGGTTGGGAGTGGCTCTTCTATTAGAGGTAGTTTGAAGTATAGTGAGATCATGTCAGCTAGGAGTTCGAGGCGTTTGACGGGTTCGACCGCAACCAATTGAATATACTTGGATACCTTTTCTAAGAAGGTTTTTAGCCCCTCGATCGCTTTACGCCAACTCTCTACATCCTTGTCTTTAACCTCGTAGAGAGTCATAAACCTATTGTCTATGTAGAATGGTACCGCAGACGCTTTGTAGATCGGGTAACCGGGTGAGGTGAAAGGTACGTTAAGCGAGGCTGCTCACCTCATCCACCACTCTAAATTCGGCCCCAGACTTTCTTAGTGTGGAAGTCGTTAGGCTTTGGATTAGAGGTGTTAATTCGTTTTCACCCTCGAAGCTTCTTAAGTCGAAGCCAGCGATATTCCTAGAATACTTTGATAGTTTAAGCGATTTGACAACATACGACACCCTACCCATCGGCAGCGAACCCACCCGCCCTCTATACCTCAGCCTACCTAAGAGGAGAGCCCTCCCCCTAACACTGTCTTTTAACCCCATGCCTAAGAGGAGGAGCCCGAGTTCCTCCTCTAATAGGTTGGTGAAGTGTATCTGACCCTCAAACTCTGAGCCGGGTGGTGCTGCCAGTATCCTTATGCCGTCTACTTTAATCTCCTTTAACTCCACATCTTTTCCGACGAAGTCTTCAAAGCTTATGAGGCTAGATAGGCCTGCTGTGCCAAAGAGGTCACAGAGTAAACAGACTTTATCCGCTTCGGTTAGGTCGCAGGCATCGCCTCTATCTTCATTCAACACGTCGCTCCAGATCTTTTTATGGCGCCAGAATATTCCAGCAGGGGGTAGTCTAGATGTTCTGATGTAGCAAGTCCTAACTCTTCCGTTGACCGCCCTAAAGCTCAGCTCAAGCCTAGCCCTGATGTTGCCTTTGACCGATGAGGCAGGTATGGTGGGCAAACCCTTAACTCTAGCGAAATCACCAACCTCCAAGCCAAGTTTTTGTGCGAGTATGTCTACAAGTTTTGAGAAAGCTGCCTCTCTCGGAAACTCTCTAATCGGCTCAAAGAGAGATTTCCCCGAACCTATGTGTAAGTAAGATTCGGTTGTGGGGGTTTTACAGGAAACTATCGCAACTTTTAAGCTGCCTGAGAGGTCGCTGAGTTTGCTGCGATCCCTCGGGGAGCTTCTCACAACTTCAACCCTATAGCTTGGCAGCTTCCCACACCTCTTCCAGCTTCTTTAGTAGGGTTTGGCAGCCACCCCCTTCCGCTACTAGCCAGCCGTCTTCCAATCTAGCTAAACCGCCTACTTCTATTGGTTGATCAACACCTTCTTCAAGAGAAGGTAGCTTTAGCTCCTTGCTACCGCTATCTCTATTCATTATCTTCAGCTTCTCTATTCTTACTTTGCCGAAACCTCTGGATTTGAAGCCGCCTATCTTCGCCTCGCCCTCATTTATCCTCCTTATCGTTGCTGCAAGCATACCCAACACATAGTTTGGTAGGTTTCTTGCGTACAGCTTAAAGCTAAATACAGCACCGAGTTCGATGTATTCGACTGTGTAGAGTGCGCCCTTGTAAACCGACCCTGTCTTCCTATCAATAGATATGCCAGTCCTCGTACCGATGGTGTATGGTTGGATAGGGTAGGCGTCCGAGAAGCTCACCCTTCCGGCATAGTATGGTGCCCCAAAAACCTTACATAACAAACACGCTTTTTCAAAGAAACTTTTCATAGCTTCTTCAGCACGCCCCTCTCTTAGCATCTTTTCTATAAAAACACCTAAATCATCTCTATCTACGCATGTTGATCTTGCTAACCCATCACAGGGTTTTATTTTCGAATCTTTAATAGAGAGGAGTAAACCAGCATTAGTTCTAAACACACCTTTTAGGCTTGAGCCCGGTATGTAAGGTTTGACTTCGCCTTGATGCCTTATTCTAATTAAAGCTAAGTCGACTGTCGCTTCAGCGCCTATCCGCAGAGGCGCCTCGTTTACCAGTTCCCCTTCTATTACTGTCTCGCGGAGTAAAACTCTGCCTGAGGTCCAGAATCTCATCAAATGTTACCCGACCCCTCTTCCTTTAACACACTTTCCTCAACTACATATTTTACCCACTTTGCTTCTTTGAGTTGAATTTGACCAAATCCTACACTCTTCCTAGCGCCGAAGCTAATTAATCTGAGTTTCAGGGCTCTTATTGTTTCTGTTAACAATAGTGAGCGTTCATCGCCTCCTCCAGGAAATTGTATATTGATGATGTCCATTTTAAAAGACCATTCGTAACCCGGTTCGATGAACTCCTCAGTATAAAGTATAGCTGGTCTTGCAGCCTGGAATTCTCGATCTATGCCGACGCAGGTCTTGATGTTTGTGGTAACTTTACTTGTTGGGTAAGCGTCGAAAACTCTGATGTGACTAGCTATTTTGGTGCTGCCGAAGGTGCCGCAGACGACGCAAAAATCCCCTTCTTCTGCCTCTTTCTCGATCTTATCTTGATCCCAAGGGTCATGCAACTCTGGATACTTTAATCTAGCGAGTTGTTCAAAGTAGTTCCTCAATACTCCTTTTATTGTAGATCCTGGTATGTAAGGTATTTCTTTGCCGCCCCTTCTAATCCTCAAGAATGTGTTGTCTACTGTTGCTAGTGGTGGCTCTCTACCCATGCCTACTCTAAGAGGCGCTAAATTAACGAGGGTACCACTCACCCTGATTAGGCTTCTGAGTCTATCGAAATCTCTAACATCATCTAGGTAACCAGCTTTCACTAACATCACCGTTTGGAGAGTAAAAGATCAAAATATTCTCCGAAGTTGTTTACAGCTTGATGTATACGTATATCATCTAGGCTTTCTCTCACCCATTTGGCTAACCCGAGAAGTTTCCTTGCCTCTTCTTTCCCCCCATTTCTTGAATAAATCTCTTTAATCGCTTCTATAATCGCTTGAGCTGTCCTATTACCTCTCCTTAACCTGTTAGCTTGCCTTTTAGTATATGCTGCGCATATCAGTAAACTGTTTCTTCTGTCTGGTGAGTTTTCAAGCGAGGCGATTATCTGCTCCAATTGGGATGTAGTGACACCTTCGACTTTTGCTAAAGAACCGATTTTTACAGCAAGATCTAATATCGTCTTTTCAAAATCGCTGGTTGATTCCAACTCCACGCGCCTATTACATTTAGTTTTTGAGTTAAATATAAGTATTTTGAGGAACCAAAATAATGTGGTTAGGTATGGTCGATGTTGTTGTTTCTGTTTGGGGTGATCCTTCCCGCTGGAAGCCTGTTGAGGGTTACTGTGTTGAGTTGCCTGGTGGCGGCTCCTTCACAGCTTCTAGGACTTATAGGTGTAGTTTGGGTGCTTTGATGGAGGCTTTTAGCGGCTCTAGGGTTTTGTTGTTCGCCTCTTCTACGCTCGGCGACCCGTCGGTTGGGCGCTATAGTAGTTTAGTCGATTCTGTTTGTGGTCTTGTTGAGTTTTATCTGCGTGGTGGCGAGTACTGTTCTGATGCCTCTAGGGTTGGTGTGGTCGTTCTGCCAGGTGTGGGTAGGTTTGAGCGTGGTGTGGTTAGGTCGTTTTTGGGTGGTTTGGGTCAGTTTAGGGTGGCTGCCTTCCTGAAGGCGCTCGACTTCTTCACCGAGTTTAGGCCTGAGAGGGTCGTCTTGGATCTGACGCACGGCTTGAACTACATGCCTACCTATGTGAGGCTTTCGGTCTTCGACGCCTTAACCTGCTACTCCGCCCTCGCTAAGACTGAGGTTAAGCTGCTCGTCTATAACTCAGAGCCCTTCCCAGAGGGCGCTGAGGAAGCTAGTGGGCTTAACATTATGCTCGTAGAGGATTATATATTTAAGCCCGCTTGGGCTTTGGGTAGGCTTTACGACCTCCTAGCCTCAGCGTTCACCACAGGGTTTAAGCCTACGCCGATAAGGTCTGTGTTCGGTAGGAGGCCACCATCTTATTCTGAGGGTGGGTGGCGTAGCCTCTATAGGTGTGTGGAGAGGCTCGTTAAAGCAGCTTCTTGGGGGCTCATCATACCTTTGGCTGAGTCTCTTGAGGAGCTTTCCTCTCTTGATCTCGAATCGCTTAAGCGTGAGCTCGAGCGCTTCTCCTACCTCCGCGACTGCGAGGATCTGGTTGAGGTGAGTGAGCGCAGACTACGCTACCTCTTCAGCCCAGTTTATGAAGCCGCTCTTCTGCTCGGTTTCGCCGAGGCTCTTAGGTCTCTTGATCTTAAGGTTAGGCGTGTGGATGGCGGGTTTAGTGGTAGTGAGTTGAGGGCGTTGGGTGATGCGCTGCTTCAGAAGACACCTCTCGAGCTCTTTAAGTACGAGTGGAGCCAGATTGCGGATAGGGTGAGGCTGCTTAGACACTTGGGTTTTGATGTTGGTTGCTGGAGGCGCCTCAAAGCTTACACCGAGGTGGGGAACTTGAGGTTCAGGGGTATTTCTTTGCTCGAGTATATGCGTAAAGCTGAAAGCTTCGATGTGGGGAAGATTTTGAGTGAGTTGGGGGGTGAAGTTGATAGGGCTTTGGCTGAGGGTGAGAGGGTAGCTGACATCGAGGGTAGGAACTTTATAGCGCACGCTGGGCTTGAGAGAAACATCACGCTAGTCTCGGCTAGAGGCGATGACATCTTTGTTAAGTATGATGAGGGTCTGAGGGATAGAGTTGACAAGGTTATGCAGGGTCTTAGCTAACTGAGTTTGCGCAAGCTCTTAGTTTTGGGTGAGAATCGGGTAAACACTGTTCGGCTTCCTTTGTACGCGATTTACCTGTTTACCACCAACGTCTGGAGCAATGGTGCGTTCTTCCCGATCAATCGCACATTCACAAGCCTAGCTATGCTCAAAGTGGGATCTGAATGTTTTACTGTGCGGTAAAGCGGTAAAACCCTAATCTACGTTTCTGTTTCATTGTGGGAGGTGTTTAGGGTTTTACAAGGGGGGTTGTAAATTTGCTGGGGTGGTAAACGTTTTTACTGGCCACTTCATGATCGACGTTTTTGATTTTTTACCTGATGTGGTAAATAGCGGTAAAATCGTTAATGTCACTTCTGTTTCACGGCTAGCGCTGTTTGAGGTTTTACAAGGGTGGTGGTAAATTTACTGGGGCGGGGTAAAGCGCTTTACTAACCACTTCATGGTAAAGTGTTTTACCGCTTTTACCTGGGTTTGTGGTAAAGTGGTAACTTCAAGTGGTCAGTGAATGGTGGTAAAAACTGTGGTAAAAGCTAGATTTACGTTGGCTATTAATAAGTTCAAGATCTAAGCGACTAAAAATAGGCTAAGGGACGTGGGTAAGCGCTATGTGGCGTTTTAAAAGGTGGTAGCCACACCTAAAGCGCGCAACCCCAAAGAGTGAGCCCCTCAATCTCCACAGGGACATTCGGGTGTTGACGGATTACTTCTTTTAATTCTCTGTTTTAGAGGTAAGCCCCAAAGACTTTCGATTTCTATGTGAGATTCTGTTAAAAACAGACGAGAGCGAACAGCTGCTATTAACGTGGGTTATTGTGGGGTGCCTTTCAATTCTCTATATGAGATTCAATGAGTGAAGCCTATATGAGATTCAAATTGGGGATATCAGCACGATCCTACAGCTACAATGGAGCCTTTCAATTCTCTATGTGAGATTCTAAATGCTACCTCGGACCCTACAGATACAGGTATGTTGAGAGATTCAACCCCCTGCTTTCAATTCTCTATGTGAGATTCATAAACTTGTTAGAATGTTTAGAAGAGATTAAGAGGTGTCACTTTCAATTCTCTATGTGAGATTCAGCTACGATTACCCTATCAGCAAGGTTAGGGTGGTCTTCTTTCAATTCTCTATGTGAGATTCGTCCAACTAGGGGTTGCAGACCCCTCAGGGTCTAGCTGACTTTCAATTCTCTATGTGAGATTCTCGAAGACGGCAAAAGATACTACACCTTCTCAAAAATCATACTTTCAATTCTCTATGTGAGATTCTACTCCTAGCTGCTGCGCTAAGTAGATTATGATTGCTGCTGCTTTCAATTCTCTATGTGAGATTCGTGTGAGCATTTCAAATATCGCCGTGAGGAGACAGAGATCTTTCAATTCTCTATGTGAGATTCTGCAGAGGGGGGCTGATAGGGTTGAGAGGGAGGATGTCTTTCAATTCTCTATGTGAGATTCCCTAGGTGTGGCTTCCTCGCCCCCAAAAACAGCCCGTAACTTTCAATTCTCTATGTGAGATTCAATGAGCGGAGGAAAAGTAAAAGTCATTTGCTATCTCGCCTTTCAATTCTCTATGTGAGATTCGGCGAGTGGGGGAAGTAGCACGCCCCCTCAACGACAGAAGCTTTCAATTCTCTATGTGAGATTCTAGGTGTTGTTCCTACCACCATCGCGATCGCTCTAGGCTTTCTTTCAATTCTCTATGTGAGATTCAAGGATGACGTAGCTAGATCCTGGGGGGTTGGTGCATCGAGACTTTCAATTCTCTATGTGAGATTCTGGTGCGACCGCAAGAATCCGCTTACACGCTTGAACTTTCAATTCTCTATGTGAGATTCTTCAGCCTAGCGAACACATATGGAACGCCTGGAAAGTCGCCTTTCAATTCTCTATGTGAGATTCAGGAAGACGGCAACCTAGCAACCATCTTAACAGAATTAACTTTCAATTCTCTATGTGAGATTCCTGCTGTCATTCTTTCACTGAGCCAGCGATTGTGCGGCGTCTTTCAATTCTCTATGTGAGATTCTCTAGGCGAAGTGTTGAGAAACTTAACTTGCCCGCTAAACTTTCAATTCTCTATGTGAGATTCCTCAAGCACTATGGGTCTGGTAGCAGCTCCCTTCAGCTCCACTTTCAATTCTCTATGTGAGATTCTGAGGCGTTCGCTACAGCTGCACTTTTCTTTCTCAGTTCTTTCAATTCTCTATGTGAGATTCTGTAACAACCGTATGCTACAAATGGTGTGCCGATACTTCTTTCAATTCTCTATGTGAGATTCCTGCTGTGGTTAGCCAGCTGCTGTCATCTACGTCTTTGCCTGCTTTCAATTCTCTATGTGAGATTCCGAGGCGAGGAGCTTAAGGCTTACCGTGAAGAGTGGTTAGCTTTCAATTCTCTATGTGAGATTCTAAAGAAGATAAGCGGCTGTATGTGGTTGCTTCACCTGACTTTCAATTCTCTATGTGAGATTCCTTTAGTTAGGAGTTCTGTGCCGAAGGTTGAGAGATATAGTCTTTCAATTCTCTATGTGAGATTCTGCCAAGAGTTTTTTTGCCGCTCATTTCTCACTCACCTTACTTTCAATTCTCTATGTGAGATTCCAAGAATGTTCCACGCATCTTCAGAGTGAGGTGTTTCATCTTTCAATTCTCTATGTGAGATTCCTTCGCCTCGTTTGAGGCGGGGCTGTACTGGCGTTACCTCTTTCAATTCTCTATGTGAGATTCCCCTACGCTCCCCCTCAAGCGTGCTTATGCTGGTAAACCTGCTTTCAATTCTCTATGTGAGATTCGCTCCTAAAGATTGAAGGGGTGACGGGAATCGGTGTTCCTTTCAATTCTCTATGTGAGATTCTTCAAGCATGAATTCCTCCCCGCACCCCACCTTACCAACTTTCAATTCTCTATGTGAGATTCTCTATGTGATATTCTCTATGTGAGATTCTAGTAAGAGGGAGCCTGGGTTTCTGCCAAGCGAACTAAGCTTTCAATTCTCTATGTGAGATTCAGGATGCGGTCCTTCTCATAGATGATCTAAAAGAGGATTTAACCTTTCAATTCTCTATGTGAGATTCTCAACCCCTCCCACTTAGCCTTATACTCAATCTGTTTTTCTTTCAATTCTCTATGTGAGATTCGATTTGCCCGCTTCTTTCTAAAGGTGGTGAAGATTGCTTTCAATTCTCTATGTGAGATTCAGCAGCGGCAAACATAGCTCAAAAGGTGAATAAGAGCAACGCTTTCAATTCTCTATGTGAGATTCCTAACTCTTTAATGTCATTCAGCATTAGCTTCATTTCTTTCAATTCTCTATGTGAGATTCAGAAAGCAAAAAATGTCGGAGACAAGCAAAAACAACCAAAAACTTTCAATTCTCTATGTGAGATTCCGGTAGATTGTACACCACCCCTAGGCGCAGCCATAGGTTTCTTTCAATTCTCTATGTGAGATTCAAAGGAAAGGAAATACAGCTAAAAGTAGTTGAAATAGATGACTTTCAATTCTCTATGTGAGATTCAAGTCAAAGTCATTTGTTACTTAGCCGATGCATATAGGTGCTTTCAATTCTCTATGTGAGATTCGTCTCTAACGTATTTCTCTAGGGTTTGCATTACGTTGCCGTCTTTCAATTCTCTATGTGAGATTCAAATGAGCGTATCCCCCAAAATAATTGACATTTGGTCAACTACTTTCAATTCTCTATGTGAGATTCAGCGAAGCTGAAGAAATACAATACGCTCCAAAAGACTGGACTTTCAATTCTCTATGTGAGATTCTGTCTGTGAGCAGCCATTTTATCTGCTCATACTGCGTTTGCTTTCAATTCTCTATGTGAGATTCCAAAGCTAGGGTTAATCTCCAAGTCGGAACGCTGGTCAGCTTTCAATTCTCTATGTGAGATTCATCACCCGCCAACCCCGCGGGTGTAAAGAGCGGGCAGGGGCTTTCAATTCTCTATGTGAGATTCATATATGACATATGGAATCTATAGTTGTTTGGTTTAAATATATCTTTCAATTCTCTATGTGAGATTCTTGTCTCTGCTGATGTTACCAGTGACTTTACCTACTTCTTTCAATTCTCTATGTGAGATTCTAGATGAAGACGGCGTGGTCATAAAGCTCAGCAGACCAAACTTTCAATTCTCTATGTGAGATTCTTGGATTTCAACGTCTCCGAAGCCCTGCACATCAATCTTTCAATTCTCTATGTGAGATTCTGCCGGGTTCACACAGCCTCTGCGCAGAAGTTGTAGCTCCTTTCAATTCTCTATGTGAGATTCCGACGATTATGGGTGTGTTTATGGTTGGTGCGCAATTTATCTTTCAATTCTCTATGTGAGATTCAGCTCCTCTATGCTCATCACTTCCACCTTATTCTACCAACTTTCAATTCTCTATGTGAGATTCTATAAAGTTAAAGTAAGCCCTATTTAAGTGTAAAATAAGTTCTTTCAATTCTCTATGTGAGATTCCGACCCTTTTCCTCGCCCCTTTTATTGGTTTAAGGGGTGATTTAAGCCTTTCTAAACGGGGATGCACCGCTACCCCCCAACTTGCATCAAGATATATAAAGGGGTAGCGCCTCCTAAACTTCAACATTACCTTCTTCTTTAACAGGCCCCTCCATATTGCGGTCAATAAGCTTTGTATTGTCATTAAGGCCTTCTTCCGTGTGGGTACTCGTTTATCCCCGCGTAGTTGGTTGTGGAAACGGTTCGATGTACTCAGATGTGTAGGGGGTGAGGTTGGTCTGTGTAGGGTTTGTTAGAGCCTTCTGCAGATTTTTTGGTATCCGCAGCCCTTGCACTCCTTCAACCTTCTCGTTGCTGGCATCTTCTCCTCTGAGATTATCTTTCTGATCTTGGAAATTGTCCACTTCACGTGCTTTCTGAGCTCGTCTGTCAGGTTTACTTCGAATGTCCTACCGCCTTTCAGGTGGTGTATTATGATGCTTCTGACGGGCTGTTTGAGCGCCTCCTCAGCCAACAAGGCGTATGCTACGGTCTGGTAGAGGTAGCCTGGTAGCAGCCTCTTGGCTCCAGTGTTCTTGATTTCGACAACCTTCAGCCCGCTCTCCGTCTTCACAACTAAGTCGACCACACCTATCAAGCCGAGCGCCTCTGATCTGAGCGCTAGCTTCTGCCACCTCTCCAAAACCCTCTCACCTCTCTTCGCTAGAAGCGTATGCCTCCTCTTCTCCCTCTCCTCTTCACCCTCCTCAGCCTCCCTACCCTCGCTCATCAAAGCGGTTTCCCTCTCCCTGAACCCCAAGACGCCCATGAAGTAGATGATTCTGGGGCAGTAGTGGTAGACTTCGATCCACTTCACAGGTATGAGGTCTAACTCATCCTCAGACAAGCATATCGCTCTCCTCACCCTTAAACGGCTTGCCCAACTCAACCCTCAGCGACATATCCGGCTCACACACAACATAAACCTGAATGTTATCCTCAGTGCCCTCAACCATCTTACTTAAAACTGAGATGAGCTCCCTCCTTAAGGAGCTCGGGATCCTACCTGAGAAGGCGCTCCTCTGCACCCTAACCAAACCGAACCTCTTGCACGCTTGGGCAACTCTAGCCCTCAAATCATCGTCGCTTATATCGTAGATGACGAGCGTAAACATACCCGACTACAAGACGAAGGGTGTGTATTCACACCTACCCATAATGTGCTCAGCGACCCTCCTGGCTTGAAGAAGCATGTGCTCAGATATCGCTAGGCTCCTGTTCAGAAACGTGACGCTCGTGTTGAGCCTCTCGGCGAAAGCCCTGTAGAGCATCATCCTAGCCTCCCTCTTCAACCTCCCAGCCTCTACTACGCCATCGAGCTTCCTCTCGAAGGCGAGCCTGAAGACAACCCTATCCACAACCTGCTGCCTAAACTCCTCCATAAGATCCATGACGAGCGCCGGCCTCCTAGGGCTGTCGGCGTGTAGGAAGCCAGCATATGGGTCGAGCCCACAAGCCTCGACGTCAACGAGGCATTCACCAGCAAGCACACTATAGAGGTAGTTGAGGGATATGTTAACCGGGTCTGATGGGTTCTCGAACCTCTTCCTCCTACCCGGAAATTCGATGACCTTCGAAAGAGCCTGCTTCACACCATCCCAGTAGATCTTAGCGGCCTCGGCCTCCAACCTGACCAACTCCTCCCTACCGCCGTTATCAAGCCCAACCTCCCTAACCCTCCTAACCACATCCCTAACCAGCCTGCATGCTTCGTGTAGATGCTTCGCTAGAGGCTGGTCGCTCACCTCCCTATTCCTAGCCATAGAGTATAGGAGGCTAGTTTGGTTCAGCATCTTACCTTCAGCAAACAGCTTAGCCAACATAAAGCCTGTTTCGCCGCTCTGCGCCTCATACTGCCTCTTCCTGAGTGCTACGCTACCAGCTGTTAAGCCTCTGCAGACGGATAAGGGTAGTCCTAATGGGGAGTAGAAGACGATTGGGACGTTATGCTTTGAAAGGAGTCTGACTAAGGCTGAGGAGAAGGATGCGCCCCTAGTTAAGACGACCACCATATCAACCTTAGCGACAGGCACCTCAAGCCTCTTCTCACGCCTCTTACTCACGGTTATCACACCACCTCTAGTGCCTAAGAATAGGCCAGGCTCGTTCACAACAAGCCTCAAACCCCGCCACCTTCACACACAGCATAGTAGGGGCAGAAGCTCGGGCATCTACTGGGCTTACCAGGGTCTCTGCCTGAGGTGATGATCTGATACGCTTCATCCCTTACCTCTAGAAACTCCCTCCTAACCTCATCACCGACGATGAGAGGTTTGATTGTGAACGATGGAACCCTCTTCTCAAGCTTAACATATATGATGAAGCCGAAGTCCACGGGTATGCCCTCCTCGCTTTCAAGAGCCAAAGCGTAGCCAGCGAGAGTCAGGGGGTGAAAGCTCCTAACCTCACCAGTCTTCACATCAGCTATAGCGTTGTAGGGTGTGTAGATGTCGACACTCAGCTCACCAGATAAGCCTACAAGAGAGCCATCAACCTTCCTCTCGCTAACAGGGGGTACAGCGGCGTTCACAACCGAATCGGGCTCGGCGTGAGGATACTTCGATAGCGTGCGATCCAGCGCCGCAGCACCCTGGATCACCAGAAACTCGTAGAGGTTCGAGCAGCCAGACGCAACAAGCCTCCTATCCTCCTCACCAAGCCTACTGCCTAACGCTGCTTCAGCCCTCTCCACAGCGTCGAAGCCAATAGACTCAGACCTAGGTAGCAGAGAAGCCAACAGACCCTTGCCGCCGCTCGAAAGATCCTCGTAAATAAACCTCTTAATGTCGAATAGAGCAGCCTTCATAACCTCGTGAAAAGCAATACCCCTAGCCATCTTAAAGCTAGGCGGAGGCTTAACCCCCAAGATCCTCCTCAAGTAGATGTCCCGAAGGGTCTCACAGTATCTGCTCGCGAGCTCACCGACACCAAACCTCAGAGAGGTGGAGAGGGGCTTGATCGGAGGCGCCTCGTAGCTCCAACCCCTAAGCTCATTTGAAGTAGGCCTTTCAACGAGCTCCTGCCTTAGAACCCTGAACCTCTTATCCATATCAGCCCTATCTAAGAAGAGCATCACACATACAACCACGCAACAGAATAAATATCTTCCCCTAGAGGATCCTCATTCCCCAGGAAATATTTAAGTAATAATTAATTAAAACTGAATCCGATAAGATTTGGGTACGTTAACGATTTCCTTAGACGATGAAGTCGAGAAAAAGCTAAGGGAAGTCGCTCTGCGACTTCATGGTGCAAGAAAAGGTTCTCTGTCGAATGTAATAGAAAGCGCCCTGAAGAACTATTTTAACCTATTAGATAAAGCGGTTGGCAGCGGTGAGGTTTCATTCAAGGCGTTTAAAGGCGATGCTTTAGTAGCGGAAGCCCATACGTTGGATGAGCTTGCTGAGGTTCTTAAGAAGAAGGGGGTTGAGCCGAGAGGGCTTAGAATCGTCTCCTCGAAACCTATTGACTCTTCTGCCCGAGCTGGTTACAGAATTATTAAAGCGTAGCTCTTGCAGGAAGGTTGTCTATGGCTTCATATTTTCTAAACTTGACCCCTTTTGTGGAGATTGTGATAAGAAACCCGATTATGGATAAGACCTTCCCGGTAGGCGGTAGGGTAGCAGCCGTAGTCGACACAGGGTTTGAAGGCTTCCTACTTGTACCAGAGGATGTCTTCGAGAAACTCTCCTTAAATCAGCTGGCGGTAGATAGAAGGGTGCTGATTCTTCCAGACGGTCGGCGTGCTTACTCAACCGGAACATATTGTGAAGTAGTTATCCCAGATCTTAGTGTAAGGTTGGATGGTTTCGTCGAGACCCTAAAGGGTGTGCAAGAAGTGGTGATAGGGGCTGATCTGTTACAAAACTTGAAGCTGACTTTGAACTACTGTTTCAGAATGGTGGAGGTAGAAGCCTGCCGATGAAGAAAGCCTCTGTTTGCCCCCTTTAGAAGTTCTCCTAGTGTAGGGTCTTGCAGCAAGCGGTTTAGTAGGCACCGCTTATTAGGGGTGGGGGCGTATGCTCTGGGGATGGTGGGATATTGGGTGGCTGGTTCATAGCGCCAGGCCCGGCGAGTAGGGAGCTGGGTGAGGAGGTTGCGAGAAGGCTTGGGTTAGCGGTGCTCGACTTGGAGCTTACTGTCTTCCCGGATGGTGAATCTAAGATCAGGGTTAAGGGTGATGTTCAGCGGGCTTCGGTGGTTGTGATACAGTCAACTTATCCTCCTGTGGATAGGAATCTTATGCAGCTTCTTTTCATCGCTCATAAGCTGAGCGAGTTGGGTGCTGAGGTGTATGCGTTCGTCCCCTACCTTGCTTACGCTAGGCAGGATAAGGAGTTTCTGAAGGGTGAGGTGGTCAGTATAGGGGTTGTAGCTAGGCTTATGCGCTCAGCTGGTATAAAGAGGCTCGATACCGTAGATATACATAGCGTGAACGCGTTAGCGTACTTCGCCTTCCCAGCGCACAGCATATCAGCCGTGCCTCTTCTCGCTGAGTACATCAAATCAAATTATAGGTTGAGGGATCCGATAGCAGTTTCACCAGATGCTGGAGGTGCGGCTAGGGCTGAAGCATTCGCCAACCTGATGGGCGCTGAACACATTGTGCTCAAGAAGAGCAGAAATCGGGTTACAGGGGAAGTTAGCGTAGAGGAAGCTGAGTTGAGCGTGGAGGGGAGGGATGCCGTGCTCGTGGATGACATCATAAGTACGGGTGGGAGCATAGAGAAAGCGGCAACCCTACTCTACAAGAAGGGCGCGAGGAAGGTCTACGCAGCCTGCACACACCCACTACTAGTAGGCGACGCGTTAGATCGGCTTGTTAAAGCTGGTGTCGAAGTCATAGGAACAAACACCGTGCCGAGCAGTGTGTCGAAGGTAGATATAGCGCCCCTATGCGCCTCACACCTCTCAACAATATGCACGTAGGCAAGAGGTAGCTGATAAGTGGTTCAACTCAAAGTCATCTTCCTAGGCACCTCCTCATCAGTCCCCACAAGGAAGAGGGGGCTGACCTCCATAGCGGTAAAGCGGGGCCCAGAGGTGATCCTCTTCGATGCTGGTGAGTGTGTGCAAAGGGCGATGATGCACGCTGGGCTGGGCTTGAACCGCCCAATGAAGATCTTCATCACACACCTACACGGAGACCACTGCGTGGGGCTGCTTGGCCTGCTTCAGAGCATGTCGATGATGCAACGTGATAAGCCGCTGAGCATCTACGGGCCCAAAGGCATCATCGGCTTCATAAAATACAGCGTCAAAGCTCTGGCATTTGACTTAACCTTCGACCTCCAGATAAAGAATGTGAAGGAGGGGCTTGTGGTGGAGGAGGCGGAGTATAGTGTGTATGCGTGTAGAGCGGAGCACTCCCGACCTACTTACGCATACCTACTTGAGGAAAAGCCCCGCCCAGGGGTATTCTACCCGGAGGCTGCTAAAAGATTAGGCATACCAGAAGGTAGGCTTTGGTCGATCCTTCAGAGAGGAGAGGCTATAACGTATCAAGGTAAGGTGATCACACCAGATCAGGTTACAGGGCCGAGGAGGAGGGGTAGGAAGATAGGTTACTCTGGGGACACGAGGCCGAGTAGGAGGCTGATCGAGTTCTTTAAGGGCTGTGATCTCCTCATCTTCGACTCAACCTACGCAGATAGGCACTCAGATAAGGCTGAGGAGAACCTACACTCAACAGCTAGGGAAGCGGCGTTGATCGCGAAGGAGGCTGGTGTGAAGACCCTTGTGCTTACACATTTCAGCGCGAGATACGATGATACATCTGAGCTTGTCAAGGAGGCTTCAGAGGTGCATAGCAACACAATCGCGGCAGAAGACCTTATGGAGATAGAGGTCAAATACCCCGAGTGAACCTAAACTGTCTTTCGAAAGCGGCTGTCTTCTCCTTCAACCAAGCTACACTCTTGAACGGGGGTTTGTAGGTTTCAACAACATAATACACCAGCTTATCTCTGATGTATAGTTCCTTCAGTATCTTCAGCCAATCTATCGAGCCGAGTCCGACTTCAAGGTGCTCATCCAGCCCACCTCTATTGTCGTGCACGTGAACCTCAAAGACACTTTCACCAAGGGTTTTAAGAAACTCGTCTACGAGCCCGGCTAGATTAGCGTGCCCAGCATCAAAGGTGACCCTAAGGTCCAAACCAGTCTCCTCCTTGATGTCTAAAAACTCCTGTGGTGTGACTAGAAAGTAGCCTAGATTTGGGGGCATATTTTCAACACTCAAGACTATGCCTCTGGAGTCAGCGTAGTCACGTAAACTCGCTATAGCATCAGCGTTAAGCAGACTTGTCCTCCTCTTATCCTCCTCGGAGCCCCTGTGGGCACCTGGATGTAGGTTGAAGAATACCGCTTCCAGCTCAGCGGCTGCGTCTATAGAGCCCCTTATCTTCATTATCGACTGCCTTCTACGAGAGGGCTCTCTGTCAGCGATGTTTATCCAAGGGTCGTAGGGGCAGTGTAGAGAAAGTTTGTAGCCGACGCTCACAAGATCCTTCAACCTATTTACTCTCACTTTATCTAGGGCGTGGTGCTCACTATCCACAACTTCCCATAGCTTAGGCTCCTCCCCCTCGTCTCTTTCAGCCGTAATCTCACGCTCAACAGCCTCAAAAGGCTCTTTCGCGTAGAGTAGGTAGAGTGTTGAGGCACCTACGTGGGTAGCCAACCCTTCTTCACAGAGGTGCAAGCCAGTCTAAAAACAAATCTTTATCTCTGCACTCAAAGTAGACCTTTATCGGACCAAGAGGCGACTCAGAAGGATCTTCGCAAACAACCACAGAACCAGCGTATGCAGCCTGCTTATTAAAGTAGAGCCAACTCCTTTCGCCTACAAGATGCTCTTCGTACAGCCGCCTAACCACACCAGCTATTCTACGCGCCCTTATCTGCTCATATAGTGCTGTGAGGCAGCTTGGGTCTGAGCTTTCGCCCGTAAGCATCCTACCAGAAGCCCCCTCTCTAACCTCTATAGTAGGCAGAATGTTTAACACCGCTCTCCTAACCTTCTCTGGGTCCTCTGTCTTCATAACCTCGACCACAAATGATGTGCGCACACTTACCTTAAGCGGCTCTACTCTCAAACCCCTCCAACCACCTTCTGACGATCTCCACAACTGTCTTCCGCAGATCCTCTATACTTACACTGTTGTTTGAGATGACTTCGTCTGCCAGCGCTATAGCTTCACCAACCCCTATCTCAAGCTCTCTTCTATCCCTCTCCTTAAACTTCTCCCAACTATCTGTTGAGTCGCTTCTGTTTCTGCTAACTATTCTAGCGAACCTTATCTGAGGCGAAGCGTGTATAGCCAGCAGCTTAGTTTCCGCCACACTACCTATTACACTAACCTCATCCACACATCTTATACCATCCACCACACAGAGCCTACCAGCCTCCATAATCTTTCTCAAAGCGAGCTTCGCCACCGCACCCCTACCTTCAGTTCTTATCTCACGCATAACCCTACCTAGATTCTCATCTGTAGGGAGGAGATTTCTTCTCGTAGCCTCCTCCCTGACCACATCGCCTAAAGTAACTATTTTAAACCCGAGTTGAGTCAGCATATTCGCTACCGTAGTCTTACCAGAACCAGGCATACCTGTAATGCAGACCGCCAGCCTACTTCCACGCAACCCTCTTTTTCCACTTCACCCTCCCTCCAGCATATTAATAGAGATTCCTTTTAACCACCATCTGCCTACAGTGTGGCGATGAGGGTCTTCATAGCAGTCGATTTGGAGAGCAGAGAAGCCTTAGCCAACTTAACCGCTCTTCAGAGGTCGCTGGTTGAAAGTGGTGCTGATGTGAAGCTTGTTGAGCCGCAGAATCTGCACTTCACAATCAAGTTCCTTGGTGAAGTAGATGCAAGCGTAGTGACCAAGGTTACAGAAATCCTTTCACAGATAGAGGCGCCTGCGATAAAGGTTGTGTATCAAGGTGTTGGTGCCTTCCCCTCAATAAGCCACCCTAATGTCATCTGGGTTGGTTCGGATAAGGAAGGCGGTATGCTTCTGACTAAACTCGCATCTACGGTGGAGTCTAGGATCGCTCACCTCAAGGTAGGAGACCGCAAACCCTTCGTCCCACACCTGACAATAGCGAGGGTTAGGAGCGCAAGGAATAAAGATGCTCTAATCAAGATCGTCAACTCAAACCTCAATACTGTGTTCGGCGAAGACACACTTACTAAGATAAAGCTCAAGAAGAGCGACTTAACACCTAAAGGTCCGATCTACACCGACCTATACGTGAAGAGTCTGGTGGGCGGCCCTTGACAAGCCTAGACGAGATTCTTGCAGCTGCGCGTAAGATGTGTGAGCCAGATGAAGAGGAGCGTAGGCTGATCTCTAAGGTGGCTGACACCATACTTAACAGGGCTAGATCAGTAATCGAGGAGAAGAGGATAGATGCTGAGGCTGTGCTGGGAGGCTCATATGCTAAAGACACGTGGCTCAAAGGGGAATGCGACATAGACCTATTCGTAAAGTTTCCACCAGATCTGAAGATGGATGAGTTTAAGCTGATAGGTATGGACCTAGCTAAAGAGATCTTGAAGGGCTACCCGACTCTAGTAAGGTATGCTGAGCACTCATATCTAGAGGGGTTCGTTGATGGGGTTCGCGTCAACATAGTGCCGTGCTTCAACGTCAAGCCCAAGCGTTGGATAAGCGCAGCAGACCGCTCACCCTACCACACAGAGTATGTTAAGAAGCATCTTAAAGAGGAGTTAAAGGGCGAGGTTAGGCTGCTCAAGAAGTTCATCAAGGCTAGGGGTGTGTATGGGGCTGAGGTTAAGACGAGGGGCTTCAGCGGCTATGTTTGCGAGGTCCTCATCATCAGATACGGCAGCTTCCTAAACACCCTAGAAGCCTTCTCAGAATTTAAACGAGGCGCTGTAATCAGCTTAGGAGAGGTGCCTGCAGACGTAAAACTGAGATTTCAAACCCCCGTCATTATACTGGATCCCGTGGATTCTGAACGTAACCTCGGCGCCGCGATATCTGAGGAGAGCCTTGCTACATTCGTCTCATCAGCCCGCAGCTTCCTGCAAAACCCCAGCCTAAAATACTTCGAGAGATGCGATGGCGAATCATACGTTCGTTTACTTGAGCCGATGGTAGATAATCTAATCCTCATCCTCTTCACACACGAGCAGAGGAGCCCAGACATACTCTGGGGGCAGCTCCACAAAACCTCGGAGGCGATAGAGAGGCAGATGAAGATAAGGGGCTTCGAGGTTCTTAAGGTCTTCGAGGCGAGCAGCGAAGAAGCCGAGAGCGCCATACTCCTCCTCCTAGAATCCCAGACTCTACCGAAGTACGTGGTTAAGGTGGGTCCAGACGTCTACCGCAAGGCTGACGCTGTTCGCTTTGTGCAGAAGAACCTAAACCGCTCAACCTTAATGTGGTTCTCAAAGGATGGTCGAATAATAAGCCTGCAAGAGAGGGCTGAGCGGAACGCAGTAGATGCGCTCAGGAACCTATTGAGCAACCCGACTGAGCTAGGTGTAGCAGAGGGTTTACGCGAGCCCCTCAGATCATCAGCCACCATACTTACGGGCAGAGAAGCCCTCGAAGCCGTTGAAAGTAAGGCTTGGTTGAGGAGGGAGGTGCAGAGGCTCGCAGCAACAAAGTACCTCACATTCGATCCAGATTGATAAGTTAGCTGAGGCACCCTACTCCACCATACTGTGCTACCCGAAGCCTGAGGAGCGGCAGATCGAAGAGAGGTTGAGTGAGCTTAGGAAGTTGGGTGTCGAGGAGGTGGTCTTGGAAGGCAGGGTCGAAATCTCGGGTCTTAGAGTGCTGGGTAAGGGTTGTGTGAGCATAGTGGTGGTGGCTAGGTGTAGGGAGGGTGAAGCGGCTCTAAAGATAAGACGAGTCGACGCGAACCGACCTAGCCTAAGCCAAGAAGCGGAGCTACAGTCCCTAGCGAATAGAGTAGGTGTTGGCCCAAAATTGTACAACTATTCAGACAACTTTATCTTGATGGAGCTGATAAGAGGGGTAAACCTACCGGACTGGGTGAAGGATCTTAAGGGTAGGGGTATGGTCTCAAATCTGAGGCGTGTATGTAGAGATCTTTTGGCGAAGTGCTGGAGGCTAGACCAAGCCCACCTAGATCACGGTGAGCTGAGCAACCTAAGCAAGCACGTTATCGTAGGAGATAGGGTTGAGATAATAGACTTCGAATCAGCGTCAACAAAACGCTCGGTCAGAAACCTAACCTCAGCAGCCCAATACCTCTTCATCGGAGGACCTGTGGCAAGCAAAATAAGGAGAGTCCTTAACCTCAAAGAGCGCAACACCATAATCGAAGCAATAAGATCATACAAAAGGGAGAGGGGGAGCGAAGAAGCCCTCCAACTCCTCCTAAAACGGCTAAAACTCGTTGAGCGACACAGCCAGACTTAAGAGCTTGTGTTGTATAGTTGTGATTGGTTTGTCGATAGAAGAAGCGGAGATTTTAAAAGAGAGAGCATACGCCTTCCTCAGGAACGCTAAGCGGCTATTCGAAGAGGAAGAATACGATCTATCAGCCTTTAACCTAGAGCAGTTCTGCCATCTTCTGCTAAAATACAAGCTGCTCATAAAGACAGGAACATACCCTAAAACACACTCGCTAGTGAGAATCCTAAGAGAGCTGAATGCTGCCTATCCGGAGAAGAACCTATCCTCATTCATCGAATCAGAAATACTTTATCTCACAAAGATGGAGGATGTGTATGTAGTTTCGATGTATCTGCCAAGAAGGTTTGAGAGGTGTGAGGTCGAGCAGCTACTCGCCTTTGCAGAAAGATTTAAGGATGTGATCGAAGATGTTTGAACACTACCTTAAGTCTGGTAAAGAGGCGCTAGAATACCTCTCGAAATACAGGGAAATAGCCAAGAGGGTTAAAGAAGTCGTCAAAACAGATTATAGGGACGCCAA
>JAAOZN010000101.1 GCA_011605775.1 Nitrososphaerota archaeon
ACACCCTTCTCTGTTAGCTTAGCAGAAAACTCTTTCTCAGACTCTTCAGACATCCACACATCTACCTAGCCGTTCCTAGCAGTTTCAAAGCAAATAGGCTTAAAATACTCTTTGGTTACTTGTAAAGAGATGTAGCGAACACTTTGTTTTACAGCACCGCATATTCCCACGCTAATCTTATATAAAGCTGAGCCAACAAATACAACTAATGGGCTTTGTCAGAGTTAAAGGACTATTAGGTAGGAGAAGAGGAGAAGTAGAGGAGGTAACATTTTTAGTCGATACTGGTGCCTTTTACACGACTATTCCTCCTACCTTAGCTAAGAAGCTTGGAATCGAAGCCGTGGAAAAGGATGAACTGAAGTTAGCTGATAATAGAAGCGCCGAAGCTGGGATTACAGTAGCTTACATAAAACTGATGGATAGAGACGGCATTCTTCCGGTAGCGATCATGGACTCGCCTGAGCCGCTGCTTGGCGCTACGGCGTTAGAAGGGCTCGGTCTCAGAGTGGAACCAGCTACTGGGAAACTCGAATACTCAAGACCTTATGGTCCCGCAGTCCTCTAAACTTTTCCAGCAGATAAAACTTATGTCTCTGTGGGTAAAAATCCCCAGCTCTCTCTGGCGATCTGAATAGATATATCTTTAATTAACCTCTTCTAGAAGAGTAGTGGTGTAAGTTGCCAAGCTTCTACACTACAAGAACTGTGAGATGGGAAGACGGTAAAGTCATTTTAATAGATCAGACGAAGCTTCCGAATAAACTCACTTACATAACTTGCACAAAGCCCAAGGAGGTTGTAGAAGCGATCAAAAGTATGCAGATCAGGGGTGCACCAGCCATAGGAGCTGCAGCAGCCTATGCAGTAGCCTTGGCAGCCTACTACACCAAAGCCAAGAATTTGCAAGATTTGCTCAAAGAATTGGAGGAAGCTGGGAGAATGGCTAAGGCGGCAAGACCCACGGCAGCAAACCCAGCTTGGGCGGTTGATAGGGTGCTTGCCAGCGCTAAACAGGCAGAGAACGTTGAAGAAGCTGTTGAAGCCGTCATCAAAGAGGCTGAAAGGATAGCTGAGGAGGATATTGAGGCTTGCAGAAAGATAGGCGAATACGGCTCAACACTTCTGAGAGATGGAGATACTGTTTTAACGCAGTGCAATGCTGGTGCGTTGGCTACTGTAGGCTACGGCACCGCTTTAGGCATCATAAGGGCTGCGTGTGAGAAGGGTAAGTGTATAAAGGTTATAGTGCCTGAAACCAGACCGGCACTACAAGGCGCTCGCTTAACGGCGTATGAGCTGCATAGCGATGGTATAGATGTGCTGCTGATAGCCGACACGGCCGTGGGGTTCGTTATGAAGAGGAAGCTCGTGGATAAGGTAGTGGTAGGCGCTGATCGAATCACCCAAGACGGGCACGTATTCAATAAAATAGGCACCTATCAGATAGCCGTCTTAGCCTCAGAGCACAACATACCCTTCTACGCTGCAGCGCCAACCTCCAGCTTCGACCTAAAGAGTAGAGCCTCAGACGTGGTGATAGAGGAGAGGAGCCCAAATGAAATCGTCAAGATCAAGGGGCTGAGAATAGCGCCTAAAGGGGTGAGGGTCTACAACCCGGTCTTCGACCTAACACCCCCCCAATACATCACAGCAATAGTCACAGAAAAAGGCATCATAAGGCCTCCCTACGAAAGAACCATAAAACACACCTTAGCAAAGACCTAACCGAGAAGAGAAAGGGGGCCCGTGGCCCAGCTTGGATCAAGGCGCCGGCCTTCGGAGCCGGAGAACGTGGGTTCGAATCCCACCGGGCCCGCTAAATTAGGTTCCGAATACTTTGCATAACGTGTAGCCTTAGGATAACTTATACCACGAAAGGTATCTTATCTGATCACCTTTTACAAAATCCGCATTTAATGGGCGTAGACAGCTACTGCTCACTAACAGATATCAAATCGCCTTCCGGGAAAAAGATTGTTCTCAGTTCTGGTTTTCGGAT
This sequence comes from Nitrososphaerota archaeon, assembly GCA_011605775.1. NCBI lineage: Archaea > Thermoproteati > Nitrososphaerota > Nitrososphaerota archaeon. The sequence goes on from JAAOZN010000101.1 coordinate 2,003, forward strand.
ACTATGTTCCAACAAAATCTTCTCAATCAGTGTGATAAAGATTAAGCGGGTCTACACCTTTGTTGAGGAGAGTGACGGTTTTCGCTCTCTCGTGGATAGGCTCTGGCCAAGAGGTCTGTCTAGGAAGAAGGCGAAGATAGATCTCTGGCTACGTGAGGCGGCTCCTAGTGATGGTCTGAGACGCTGGTTTTCACACGACCCCGATAGATGGGCGGAATTTCAAAGAAGGTATTTTGAAGAGTTGCGGGACAAGAAGTACTTGATAGAGCAGATAAAGGCTAGTGAGAGGGAAAGAGGCATAATTACGCTTCTCTATTCAGCTAAGGATGAGAAGCACAATAATGCAGTCGCCTTGCTCAATTTCTTAACATCATCAGACAAATGATTTCTTTTGATCTATCAAGCTTACTCTCTAAAGTGAACCTTTTATTTGGCAATCGCGATTGATTTATACGTTCCAGTAGTTTCCTTATTACCCACCCGATGGTGTATCCTCATAACACAGTTATGCAGTCAGTTTCTGCGGGGCGAAGAATCTTCGATCTAAATGCAAAGTATATGATTCTTATACTTCTGTTCTGCTAGCTTTCTCGTCACTTCTCAAACAAACAACCCAGCAGACATTTAATCCACTAAAAGAATTATAGGAATAGCTAAATACATACCCATCGATCTCATTTCGAGATGAATGTCAAAGGGGTTTCACTTGGATTAACTATCTTAATATTAATCCTGTTCTCTATTCAGATGTACACGTCATCTATATCCAGCAGTCTACACGAATCGTGGCACGAGCATCTTGAGCATGGTCATGAGGAGCTTGCCGAGGAATTCGCAGAAAGGCGTGCGCAGATCTTGCAGATACATGTGATAAGCGGTTTTCTCATAGGAGTACTCGCCATCATCCTAGCGCTTTTAATTATTGTATACTGGAAAGTGTAAGGATCGGCTGCGCCGTCACATCATGAACTCGCCTTCTTCTGTCTTCCATGAATACTTTGTGGCTGATACCTAATATATTAGCTACTGAATTTATACCCAATATATTAGCTATTAAATTTATAGCGGTGGTGTACACAAGCTTGCGATCAACCAAGGTTTTCGTCATACTATGTGTGTTAGTTGTATCTTTTGCATACTTTGGTTATTATCTTAGCTCTGCATCTGCTGACCCCGAAGAAAGATACTTTAATGTGACAGCTAGACAATTTGCGTATGAACCTGGTAGAATCGTAGTCAATAAAGGCGACCACGTTACTATAAGGCTAACATCTGCTGACGTGACACACGGCTTCTACATCCCAGAGCTTGGAGTAAACGAAACAGTCTCCTACGGCGAAGAGAAGATCATACACATAGTTGCGGATAAGGTTGGGAAGTTTAAAATTAGGTGCAGCGTCACCTGCGGACCTCTTCACCCATTTATGGTTGGAGAATTCGTTGTTGAGGAGGGGGGCATCAACCCAGTTTTCCTCGGTTCAACAACCATTGTTATTTTAGCTGGCGTATTAAGCTTCATCATATTTAGTAGGAGGAGGGCTCGGGTTGGGTAACGTCAGGTCTTGGTCACTAAAGAACCTTTTAACATCGCTAATCCTACATCGGAATGAGTTTGATTTAACTGATATCGAATTTTTCCGAAGACTGTTTAAACATCGCGCCTTCCAATGGGCTGTAATTATCCCTAACCTCTTCATCTTCATCATCGTCGTTATAGCTGGGTTTGTAGGAACGCCTGTTGGGAACGCGAATTTCGCTGTTATACTCGTATGGATAGTTTGGTGGTTCGCCCTCATGACTATCCTAACACCTCTATTCTCAAGACTATGGTGTATGATCTGCCCACTACCAGCTTTCGGTGATTGGTTGCAGAGGCGGGGCTTCATAAAGAAACAAGGTGGCTTCAAATTTCTAGGTTTGAATAAACCTTGGCCTGCACCTGTAAAGAACCTCTGGCCTGTAAACTTCATCTTCCTATTCGTAGCAACATTTATCCTCCTCTTAACAACTCGACCTGTCGTTACAAGCATACTTCTACTTACATTGTTTGTTTTAGGAACGGTGCTTGCACTACCCTTCGCAAAGAGGGCTTTCTGCCGATACATATGCCCAGTAGGCGGCTTTCTGGGGCTCTATTCCATGTTCGCATCCTTTGAGTTGAGACCGAAGGATAGAACACTATGCGATCATCACGTAACGAAGGAGTGCATAAGAGGCTCAGACACAAGCTTCGGATGCCCCTGGCTCATATACCCAGGAGGCTTAGAGAGGAACAACTTCTGCGGGCTTTGTATGGAGTGCATTAAAGCCTGCCCATACAATAACCTCGCTGTCAGAATAAGAAGATTCGGCAAAGACCTTCTTGCAAAGACGGGGAGAGCGCTAGATGAGGTGTATAAAGCGCATATTATGCTAGCGCTAGCGGTTATCTACAGAGAGGTGGGCGGACAAATGAAGGATAAAGTAGAGAAGGCTAGATGTGTTGTCGATTGGTCTAGCCTATGGAGGAAGGAGGATTGGTTGGCGGTCTGGCTAGGCTTCATCACCTTATCTGCTGCTGCAGCTGGCGTCATCAAGTGGATACCGAAGATTCAGACTTGGGCTACCGATATAACCGCTGCATTCCCCAGAGGTTCGGAGTACTTTGTTGTGGTCTTGCTTGGGCTCCTAGCTTTGGCAGCGCTGGGTGTGGCGGCTATGGAGGGTAGGGTAAAGCGGTTCATGGCCGGTTTCCCCATCATATTCTTCCTATCATTCTTATCATTCTTATTAGCGGCTCAGCGAACCATCGGCAAAGATTACGGGCTTGAGTTCGCTCTATGGGCGCTGCTTCTCGGTCTACTAGTAAGTAACACGGTAGGTGTACCATCGTGGCTTCAAGCAGCGGCTAAAACCGAGCTATTCATAAAGATCGGTCTTGTGCTATTGGGTGCTGAGATACTCTTCCAAAGGATTCTTGCAGCTGGGGTGTACGGTATGCTTCAGGCGTTGATCGTCGTCACCTTAGTCTTCTACTTCTGCTACTTCATATCTACTAGAGTCTTTAAGATCGATAGGCAGTTCGCCAGCGTATCCATATGCGGTGTGTCTGCTGCCATCGCTGCTGGTGGCGCTGTGAAGGGAGACCCGAAGCAGGTGAGCTACACCATATCCCTCATACTACTGCTAGCGATACCTATGCTCATCTTTATGCCAGCGGCTGCTAAGGCGATAGGGCTTAACGACGCTGTTGCAGGAGCTTGGCTAGGTGGCACGATAGACACCACTCCCGCTGTTGTGGCTGCTGGTGCTCTGTATAGTAAACAGGCGATGGAAGTGGCTTCGATCGTCAAGATGTCGCAGAACGTGCTGATAGGTGTGTGGGCCTTCGCATTAGCCTTATACTTCGCCACCAAAGTTGAGAGAGCAGCCGGGGAAGTGAGACCGAGTCTACTTGAGATATGGTACAGGTTCCCGAAGTTCATCCTAGGCTTCATAGCTTCTTCACTGATATTCTCCCTGCTTCTCACCCCTACGCTAGGTGTGAAGCAGGTAGATGCGACGCTGAGTATCACAAGTAGTTTAAGATCTTGGTGGTTCGCTATGGCCTTCGTATCCATAGGGCTTAACACGAACTTCTTAGAGCTTATCAAGGTCGGAAGGGGGAGGCCGTTCGTAGCATTCAGCGTAGCTCAGCTCTTCAACATAGCCTTAACACTAATCATAGCACACCTAGTCTTCGGAGGCATACTCCTACCCTCGCCGTATTAACCCACTACAATCTATCCAGAGAGGTTTCAAAAACAAGTCCTTGTACCGTTCGCTCAGCGCTCCCATAGGCTCATACTCGTTAGCGAAGCCACCTGTTCTTCGAACCTCCATAACACTAGTGTTAAACACCACATCTATGCAGCAGACGCCACCCAAACAGCCTAACACTGGTTACAGACAGAGAGCTGCTAAGCGTAGCAGAAGCTGAAGACTTGAAAACGCTGTACATCTGCGCATAAAGCCGAACTTTGTGAGCGAAGAGAACCAGCTTTTAAAACTCGTCTTGCAGACTAGCTTGATCCAACCTCTGCCTAAGAGTCCTAACAACTCTATATCTAGGACTTAGAGATCTCATCATTTTAAACATCTCATATCCTTTACTGCTTTCTTTCGCATGGCATTGAAAGTAGCCCGGGGCAGATTCGAACTGCCGTCACCGGCTCCAAAGGCCGGTATTCAAGAGGCTTTTTGCCTTTGCTTGACCGCTACAGTCGGCGCCTTCTTGGCTCCACCGGGCTTCCCGGGCTATGCTGGTGTTTGTTTCGACTGCTTATAACGGTTACTTTGACTTGCTGAGATGATGTTACGATAAGCAGACATATGACAACCAAAGAAAGCGCCAAACACTAAAACCTTATCGTAACATCATCGCTTGCTGAATTCTGCTTCTACGGTTGATGCTATCTTCTCTACTGGGTCCTCCATTCTGCTGAGTATCTTTTTCGCTTTGGCTTCTAGTTGTGCTCTGAGCTTTGTGTCTCTGAGCATTTCTCTGGCGGTCTTGGCTACGGCTTCTGGGCTTCCAGGCTTCAGTATGAGTCCTTGCTCCACAAGATACTCTTCTGTGTATAGTCTGCCTATACGTTGGGCTGAGATCGTTGGCACACCCATTAGGGCGGCTTCTACTGTCATGGTGCCGCCCATGCCTACGAATACATCAACATTCTTTAGGAGTGTTGGTCCGAAGTAAGGCTCCTCTAAAACAATCAACTTAGCCCCGTACCTCCTCTTAAGCGCTTCTCTTTGCATCTGGTTTCTCCCTAAGATGAGTAGATTTGCTTCGATGGCTTCACTAAGAATACTATCTATTACGCTTGTGGTCCACCTTAGGTTGTCTGGGTTTACATAGTAAGCTTGGGACTCCTCCAAGCGTATCGCAACACTCTTCTTGGAGCGATCTAACTGAGTTAACTTAGGTTCGCCTTTAGGCTGGATGTTGCGTTTAAGCCAAGCCGCTGGATCTAATGCTCGATAAACCACAACTCTATCTCTTGGTATGCCGTAGCCCACCCAGATAGATGGCGGGATAACCCAAGGGGTGAAGAGCATCGTTGCCAGCGGTGTTGTAAGCTTAGCAACCTTCTCAGAGTGCGGCGAGTCATTTACGCAGAAGAGCGGTATATTTAACCCGAATGCTACCCTCGCACACTCTGGGGAAGCGAAACAGATCGCTACATTAGGAGCAGCCGCCTCAACGTATCTAGCCAGCTTTAGCACCCTTTCAGCACTTGCCTCTAGCTTACCAGCTAACGTTTCACCGCCGTGTCGCCCAACCGCTTCAGCGTCTAGATCGAGCATTCGTAGAACCGCTTCAGCTTCTGGATACTCTCTACTTGTCAGAATCACCTTATGACCTCTTTTACTTAGTTCGTGTGCTAGGGGTGCGAAGAATAGGGCTTGCTTAGGTGTGAGTATGTCTATCCAGATCTTCACACCACCATAGGCACGCTCTTTCCATAATTAACCTTATCCCACTTCCGCGTGCAAAAGATATTATTATGAGTGAAGTTGCTAATCTGAGTGGGGGCGCCGAGTAGTGGTTGGTGTAGTCGTCTACGGCTTCTCCACAGAAGGCTACCACATCGCTTCCACGCTCGCATCCCAAGGTTTTTCAGTATCGATGGTTGATGAAGAGATGCAGATAGCGACAGAGATCACACCAGCGGTAGCAAAAGCCATACGCGCCCTACCAGACCTAATGGGGAGAGATCAGCTACTCTCCATAAAGCCGGTTGAAGCGGCTTTAAGTGAGGCTGAATACATCTTCTTTGCACCCAAGGTTAGGCGCCACCCTGAAGAAGCTGAAAGCGAAGTAAACTCTAGGCTACGTGAAGTAGCGAAGAATATGATGAAAGGCGCAACGTTGATCTACCACCTACCCTCTGGGTTAGGCGGCTTCGAAGCCATCGTTACGCTTCTTGAGAAGATCAGTGGGCTCACCAGTAGAGAGGGTTTTGAGTATGTTTACGCTCCGCTGAAACCCCGCACAATCGAACCCTACTGCTTAGGGTTTTTGTCCAAACCGAAGAAGAATCTATTCAACCTCTTCTCTAAGCTAGGCTTTAAGCCTGTCACCTTGGGATGCGGGTCTGCTGAGGCTTTGCATGCCTCAAAGATCCTCTCCACCTACTCTACACTTGTTCCTCAGATAGAAGTATGTGGGTTGCTTGAGGGTGCTGAGCGTGTGAAGCTCGGTAGGCTTCTTGGTGGGCGGGACGTGTTTATTGACACGCTCTCATCTCAGATGCTCGATCTGAGACTGATAGCGTCATCCCTACCATCTAAAGAGCCTTTAATGCACCTAGCCTCCAACATCTTGAAGATCGTCGAGGGGTTTACCAAGAGGGTCTTGGATGAGGTAAAGGAGTTGATGAAGAACCTAGAGTTAAAGGCTAGTAAGACGAAGGTGATATTAAACTGGTCGGTTGATAGGTATGAGATGAGGGGAGATAGGTTAGGGGTTCATCAGACTCTGCTGGAGAGGCTAAGAGATTATGTTAGCGACGTTTCAACCACCTCATCAGCACCTTGGGATGAAAGCAGCTCCGAGTTTAAGATCAAGGAGATATTAGCCGAGCCTAGGATTAAACTGATTATTTCGGGTTCACAGACCGACCACGAAGCCCTCTGGGGGAGGCTAACCAAAGAGCATCCGATTGGAGAATACATCTTTATCAAAGCCAACTTGGTCTGCGAAACTCTGAGCACAAAGACATCTAGGCTAGGTGGCGAATATGTGTAGCGTGAAGGTAGGTGTCATAGGTGTAGGCGGCTGGGGTAAGAATCACCTAAGGGTCTTAAATGAATTAGGTTGTTTAGCCGCGTTCTGCGATATAGATCTTGAAAAGGTCAAACGGTATGAGGAGAAGTATCGTGTCAAAGGATATTCTTCTGTCGATGAGATGCTGCAGCGCGAAAGACTTGATGCTGCTGTTATATGCACACCAACAATCACCCACTACGAAATAGCCAAAAAAACCATCTACTCTGGTCTGCATACATTTGTGGAGAAGCCGCTCACCCTATCATCCAAGGAAGGCGAAGAGCTTCTTGAGGTTGCGGAGAAGCAGGGTGTGATCCTAACCTCAGGCTACATCGAGAGGTTTAACCCTGCTGTCACAGCCCTAAAGGAGATTATTGTTTCAGGTCGGTTAGGTGAGCCTCTGCTCCTCGAGTTCCATAGAGAGAGTAAGTGGTTAGGTAATGTTAGGGATGTGGGGATCATCTTGGATACTGCTGTACACGACATCGATACCGCTAGATGGATCTTTAACCTTGAGCCCAAATCCGTCTACGCTAGAACCGGGCATATAATCAGCCCGCATGAGGATTTTGCCGCCATAATACTCGGCTTCGACGAAAAGAAGACGGCGTTCATAGCCTCCAACTGGGTGACCCCGAAGAGGGTTAGGCGCCTCATCACCGTCTGCACAGGGGGCATAGTAACCATAGACTTCATAACCCAAGAGGTTCAAATAGATGATGATAAAGGCACAACCATACCTAGAAGAGAGTGGCGTGAACCTCTCCTCTTGGAGATGCAGCACTTCATAGAATGCATAATAGGGAAGCAGAAGCCAATAGTCACAGCACGCGACGCCATAAACAACACGAAGATAGCCGAAGCAGCCCTAATCTCAAGCAAACACGGCATACCAATCTACCTTGAACTGTAAGAAATAAGTGTCAACCGCGGTAATAAACCATATATTTCGACTGTTAGAATAGTGGTATAGTGATAAAGGAAGCTGCTAGCTGGTTGACAGAACTAAAAGGATTGCAGGAATGGGGGTGTAGGGAAAGTGATAAGTGGCACTGTAACAAGTAAATTTGGGGTATCGAGAAGGGAAGCTCATGACTCTACACCTTTTTATAGTAGGAAGCTTTATGCGAACCTGAAGGTGGATGAAGATATTATTGAGGTTGAGAACCCAATACCTCCTCAAATTCTTGATAAAATCTTATGTAAGGATAGCAGGAAGATGGAAGAAATACCAGCTTCAAGTATCCACCTTATGGTTACATCCCCTCCATATAACGTTGGTAAAGAGTACGATGAAGACCTAGATTTGAAGGCTTACTTAGGTCTTCTTAAAGATGTTTTCTCTGAAACTTATCGTGTGCTAGTAACGGGCGGTAGGGCTTGCATAAACATAGCTAATGTAGGTAGGAAGCCATACATCCCGTATCATAAGTTCATTATAGACGCGATGCTCGATGTAGGCTTCCTTATGAGAGGAGAGGTCATATGGAATAAAGGAGCGGGTGCTGGTACGTCTACCGCTTGGGGTAGTTGGTGCTCACCTTCAAACCCCACTTTGAGAGACACACATGAGTATATTTTGATTTTCTCTAAAGGGAAGTTCTCAAGGAGTGGCGAGGGAAAAGAGAGTACTATAACAAAAGAAGAGTTTTTGGAATACACCAAGAGCGTTTGGGAATTTCCTCCAGAATCTGCAGAAAGGGTGGGGCATCCAGCACCTTTTCCTGTAGAGCTGCCATACAGATGTATTCAGTTATATACGTTCAAGGACGAAGTTGTATTGGATCCGTTTTGTGGTGTAGGAAGTACGTGCGTTGCGGCGTTAAAAGCGGGTAGACACTTTATTGGCTTTGACATAAATCCAGAATATGTAGAAAAAGCTAGGAAAAGGGTAAATGAGTATCTAAAGCAAACTAAACTCTCCACCTTTATGGCCGATTCAGCTACACATACAGTTCCTGAACGTGTATTTAGCAAGAAGATCACGAAAACCGAAGCTAAGAAGTCCTTCATCACACTTCCTGCTGGTCTTAAAGAAGAACTAGGGTTAGTTAGTGGTACTGTCAAGATAAGAGTGAAAGATAAAGTGTTTAATGCAAGGATAGATGCACAGATTCGTCTGTGGTCTCCAATACTTAAGGATTATTTGGGGCTGGAGGAAGGTAAGCTTCTATATCTCAGTAAAGCCAAAGACGGAAGCATAATTGTCAGTTTGTAAACACTTATTCTTCGCGCCAATAATCTATCCATCTCCGGTACGGATCATATTCTACCTTAGCGCGTTGCCAAAATAATTTAACAGATTTTGTGCCTTTATCACTTAAGATCTTTAATAGCGCTTCTTTACTAATTTCTACTCCTCTAGGATTGGTTCCAGCCTTTGGCAATTTCAGATAATTTTCTCTCCCTATAGTATGAAAACCTTTTGTTGGACCTTTGCGGGAATGTAAAATAATCCGCCTATCTTACCCCAGTTGATTTGAACGAGGAGAATATCGTATTTAGGTGAGTAAGACTCAAGGAATTCATGAACTTTCTGGGCATCGACAGTCCACACAACCTTTACTCCACCACTTCCTGTAATAGATTTAATTGAAATAGGTTGCCCAAATAGAATTACGTCGACCTCTGGCTCTGTGATCGGAATTTCAGTTTGGACGTTCTCTCTACCAAATTTATAGATAAGTAATGCAGTAAGTATCTTTTCACGTAATGAACCAACTTCCATTCCTATTTTGCCAGCTCTGGAAGCCTCTAATTCCGCTATTTGAAATAGGTAGGGTAGTTTTCTTTTGATTTTCTTCACAAGTTTCTTATCCTCAAATATTTCAACAAGCCGACTCTTATTGCGCATGTGAACTAAGCCTATTACTGTCTGTCAGTTAAATACCTTTATCTTAGTTGGTAACAATTAGTCCTGAGCTTCCAAAACGAATTCTTAAAAAGGCGTAGATAGAATGGATGGTTGGGTGATGGGTCTTAAAGAGGAAACTGCTCGATATCTTGGCTTGCCCGATAGATAAGCACTACCCGCTCGATCTGATCGAGCTTGTCTCAGAAGGGGATGTCATAAAGGAAGGGGTTCTCTTATGCAGCAAGTGCAAGAGATTCTACCCCATAGTGGATGAGATTCCGGTTATGCTGCCAGATGAGCTCAGAAACAGTGAGGAGGATCTGTCTTTCTTAAAGAAGTGGATGGAGGCGCTGCCTAAAGAGGTGCTCTACGAAGCCAAGCCTTTTCATCTGGAGAAGGGTTAGGTTTCCTTGGCTGGGGTAATTAACTACATTGGGCAGAATGTTAAGTTAGGTAAGAATGTGCGCATATGGCACTTCGTCTATATAGGCGATAATACTGAGATAGGTGATAATGTTAAGATAGGTTCGCTTACGCACATAGACTACAATGTTAAAATTGGTTCTAACACGAAGATCGAGGGTTTGGTCTATATACCCCCTCTTTCAATAATAGGTGAAGGTGTCTTCATAGGGCCTAGGGTTACCCTAACGAACGACCCCTACCCTATGAGTGAGAGGCTAGTGGGTGTTGTGGTCGAAGATAATGCTGTGCTGTGTGCTGGAGCTGTAATAAAGGCTGGTGTGAAGGTAGGTAGGAATAGCGTGGTAGGCATGGGGGCTGTGGTAACTAGAGATGTGCCTCCTGATACAGTAGTATACGGTGTTCCTGCAAAGCCTGTCTATAGTAGAAAGGTGTATGAAGAGAAGAGGCTCAGATGGGTTAAGGGTTTAGCCGTAGATGCGCCTTAGATAACTATATCTCTTCTCAACCAAGCGATCTAATTCAGCGCTTAACCTTCGCTCAAGCTCGCTTTGGCTAGGCGCTAAGCTGGCTAACCTTGTTGAAATTATGTAAGGTCCCTCGGCTACATATGGCGATGTTATTTTAGAGGGAGGGAGTGGTTTCTGCTCAAGCATCGCCCTCAGCACGGCATCTACCTCCTCCACTCGACCCTGAAGCGGCCTTAAACCAAAGGATATCTCATCAGCCAGCTCAGGGTCTTTTTGTAGGGTGGTTTTAAGCGCGTAACCTACGGCTTCATAGGGGTTGATTACTTCCTCTTTTATGAGCCAAAAGTCGCTCCTATGCACAACGCTCGTATTATAATACCCCTTCTTATCTCTACCTAAGAAGATGTGCCAGCCTTCTGGGTCCTCTTCGTACAGTTTTAGTATCTCCAGCTTAGCTTGCCTAGCGCTCTTGATTTCTTCGCTCAACACAACCTACTGTGCTGGTAGCTGATATATGGGTTATTCTCTACAGTGAAGGTAAAGTTAATTTGCTGCTAATCTGTTGAACAGCTTGGGTTGAGTGAGGTCTATCAAGCTCTACAGATGCTTGGCTTGATGCTTCTGATCCTAGGGTTGATCCTTATTACTATACCTTTTTTAGTTAAGTTGTTGCCCTCTTTGGAGAAGATTCCGCCCATAATTCTTTGGGTGTATAGGCACGATGGATTCTACTTCGCAACCTCGCCTCTCTTAATCATCCTCTCTATAATATCGATTATCCTGTTTCTTTTAAGTAGGAGGGCTTAGCAGCCTCTCCTTTTAACCTCGATACTATTATGGATCTTGTTATATGCGGGTCTGCCTTACCTCCACTCGCTTTCATAACAAGGCCTATAAGGTAGTTTACAGCTCTCTCGTTGGTTAGAGCGTCCTTAACTGCCTTTTCATTCTCCTTAAACACCTTATCCACGAAGCCTGCTATCACAGCTTCGTCCTTTATCTTTGATACAGCTGAGAAGAGCTTCTCCTCGATGCTTTCGCCCGTTGCTGCTGCCTTTAAGATAAGCGTCTTTCCTGTCTGCTCATTTATTACCCCTTCTTCAACCGCTTTTACTACCGCTGCGAAGTCTTTGGGCTTTAGCTTGAGTGACGAGGGGTCTAGATCGTTTCGGTTAAGGTAGCCTAGGATGTCGCTTATGATCCAGTTAGCCATCTTCAGTGGGCTTTTGGGATACTCTTTAACGCTGGATTCGAAGAAGTCTGCTAGGGCTTTGTGAGAGGTTAGTATATCAGCGGTTTGAAGCGGTAGGTTGTACTGTTTTATCAGCCTCTCTCTTCTCGCATCTGGCAGCTCTGGTAAAGATGCACGCACTTCCTCTATAAGTTCTTTAGTTATGATATACGGTGGTAGGTCTGCTTCTGGGAAGTATCGGTAGTCCATCTCCTCCTCTTTAACCCTCAGCGAGACGGTCACACCTCTAACATCATCCCAGTGCCTAGTCTCCATACCCTTCTTTGCACCGAGCATCTTCTGCCTCGTTATTTCAAAGCTGAGCGCCTTTTCAACATCCTTAAATGAGCCTATGTTTTTAACCTCAACCCTATAGCCCCCCCTAACCGATATGTTCGCATCACACCTCAACGCTCCCTCCAAGTTACAGTCGCAGACACCCAGATGCTCAAGGATAGATCTAAGCTTCTGTAGGAAGAGCCTAGCTTGCCTCGGGGTTGTTAAGTCTGGCTCGGTCACTATCTCAACCAAAGCAACCCCTGAGCGGTTGTAGTCAATTAATGCGTATGGTGAGGTTGATATAGACCCTTCGTAAACGATCTTAGCCGGATCCTCCTCTAGTTGTATACGCCTTATTCTGACGACCTTATCCTGTAAGCGGATCTGCCCACCTACTGCTAGAGGTTGTCCACCAGCCTTGTCATACTGCGATATCTGAAAGTTCTTCGGCAGATCGGGGTAGAAGTAGTTCTTCCTATAAAATATCATCTTCTCCGAGATCTTGGCGCCTAAAGCTATCGCTATGGCTAATGCTTGCTTAACCGCTTCTTCATTCAGCACAGGTAGGCTGCCTGGTAGACCCATGCAGACTGGACATATGTTTGTGTTGGGCTCTTTGTTGTAGTAGTCTGCTGAGCATCTGCAGAATAGTTTAGTCTTTAGGTTTGTGAGGTGGCAGTGTACCTCTAAGCCTATCTTCACATCTAACTCCTCTTGCTCCTTCAGCACACCTATCGCCTCAAACCATCCTCAACGATTTTCGCAGCTTGGAAGAGTCTTTCTTCGCAGAAGTATGGTGCTATCAGCTGCAGCCCCACTGGTAGCTCACCTTCCCCGTGCACAGGTACAGAGATCGCTGGGTGCCCTGTTAAGTTTGGTGGGACGGTGTTTACATCTATCAGATACATCAGAAGCGGATCCTCCACTCTCTCACCTATCTTAAATGGCGTCGTCGGCATAGTAGGCCCTGCTATCAGATCGTATCTGCTGAAGATCTGCTGAAACTCGGATTTAAGGATGCTCCTAATCTTCTGCGCTTTAAGGTAGTAGACACCATAGTAGCCTGCTGACAGTATGTAGGTGCCGAGCATAATCCTCCGCTTAACCTCTGGTCCAAACCCCCTAGCCCTACATTTTGAGAAGTAGGTGTTCCAATCTCTGAAGCCTGATTTGAGGTGTAGACCATATCTTATGCCGTCGAAGCGGGCTAGGTTCGAGCTGGCCTCAGCCATCGCTACGATGTAGTAGGCTGGTAAAGCGTAATTCAAACTCTTTATTGAAACCTCCTCTACGATAAAGCCATTATCCATAAGCACATCCAGACCACTCCACACTCGCCTTCTAACGGCTTCTTCAATACCCTCTCCGAAGAATTCTTTCGGCACAGCTATCTTAGCGCCCTCCTTAAGGGGAGCGATCTCCTTCGGTCTATCCCTATACGATGTTGAATCCATCGGATCCCAACCAGATATGCATCTATAGAATAGGGCGCAGTCATCCAGGTTGGAGGCGATAGGTCCTATTTGCTCCAAGCTGTTTGCATAAGAGATCAAACCGTATCTACTTACAGCACCATATGTTGGCTTAAGCCCGACCACACCACAAAACGCTGCGGGGCATCTAACCGACCCTCCTGTATCGCTGCCTAACGCTAGAGGAACCATACCCGCAGCCACAGCAGCGCCGCTTCCTCCAGAAGAGCCGCCAGCAACTCTGCTTAAGTCGCAGGGGTTTTTAGTAGGTCCGAAGGCGCTGAACTCGGTTGTGCTACCCATAGCGAACTCATCTGTATTCGTCTTACCAACAATTATAGCACCAGCCTCCTTCAACTTAACCACCACAGTAGCATCATAAGGCGGTATGTAGCCTCTAAGCATCTTAGAGCCGCACGTGGTTTCAATACCTGCTGTTGAGATAACGTCTTTAACTGCAACAGGTACACCACATAAAGGTCCCGCTCCCTCGCCTCTTTTGAGCCTCAAATCGAGCTTCTCAGCATCCGCTAACGCTTGCTTCAAGCAAAGTGTTATGAAAGCGTTAATCTTATCGTCCAATTCCCTAATTCTACTGAGACTCGCTTCTACGACCTCAACAGCAGAGACCTCACCAGACCTAACCATCTCAACAATTCTCCGGGCGTTCTTAAGGTCGATCTTAGCCAACGCGGACACCTAAACTATCCTAGGCGCCTTAATGTATCGCCCCTTTCTGCTAGGCGCAATCTTCAGTATCTCGTCTGCTAAGAAGGGTGCTGGTTCATCGCTTCTAGCAACTCTCTGCATCTCAAGCGGGTGATAAAGCGGTTCCACTCCGCTTGTGTCAACTTCATCGATCTTGCTAAAGTATTCTAATATTCTGCTAAGCTGCTTAGAAATTTCTCTCGCCTCTTTATCTGTTAGATCGATGCGCGTAAGCCAAGCGAGGTGCTTAACCGTGCTTACACCAATCTTACTACGGGGCAAGTAGATCACACTAGGGTGTTAGGTGGCGCTGATCACGGGGGAAGTAGGTAACATCCCTAATGTTTTTCTGCCCTGTTAGGGTCATGAGGAAGCGCTCAAAACCTAAGCCGAAGCCAGCATGAGGAGGCATACCATAGTCGAAGATTTTAAGATGGTAAGCGAAGCTTTTTGGGTTAAGCCCTTTCTCCTTAAGCCTCTTCTCCAAAACCCTTCTACTACTCACTCTAGTGCCGCCTGAAGCTACTTCAAGTGAGCCGAAGATGAGGTCAAAGGACTCACTTAACTTCGGGTACTCCTTCTTCTGAGATATGTAGAAGGGTTTGCTCTGCGTAGGCCAATCTATTATGAAGTAGTATGAGGGGTTCGCCTCAGCCAACTTAGCTAGGGCGGTTGAGCTCAGATCCTCGCCCCACTCAACTTTATGCCCGTGTTCAGCCAAGATCTCTAAGACCTCATCGTAGGTAAACTTTTTGAATGTCTCAGGTAGGTTAGGTTCATACTGTAACGTAGCGAGTTCTTTTGCACACCTAATCTTGACCGCCTCAACCACTTCTCTTATCATGGCCTCAAGCCTATCCATCGCATCCCTATAGTCTACATACGCCTCTTCCACATCGACCGAAATGAATTCGCTCAGATGTTCAAGAGTTCTGGACTGCTCAGCTCTAAATGCTGGACCTATCTCAAAGACCTTCTCAAACGCCATCACCAACTGCTCCTTGTAAAGCTGCGGGCTTTGGGTTAGGAAGGCTTCCTTATCGTAATAGAGTAGAGGAAATAGGGCTGCCCCGCCTTCTGTCGCCGAAGATATTATCTTAGGCGTGTGGACTTCATGATAACCGTTTTTGAGAAGATGCCCTCTAATCGCTTTCAACGCTTCCTGCCTAATCTTAAAGACTGCTTGCGCGGCTGGGCGCCTTAGATCTACAGCACGTATCTCAAGCCTCTTATCCAAACTTGGGAGCCTACGACCATAAAGGGGGATAGGCGAGTTTACAGACGCGAAGCCAAGCACCTTGATCTCCTTAGGTCTTACCTCAACACCGTTAGGTGCCTTAGCTATAGCCTTCAAAACACCCTTCACACCTATGGATGTGTGTGGTGTGAGTGCCTGAACCTTTTTGTAAAGCTCTTCGCCAACCTCGTCTTTCTTCGCAGTTATCTGTATCAAACCATCTTTATCTTTGATTACGATGAAGGTTATATTTCCTTGATGCCTCACGGCGGCTATCCAACCGAAGAGAACACACTCTTGTCCATCTAACTGAGGTGCCAAGTTGCTCGAGTAGTGGGTCCTCCTCCAATCTCCCAACTCATCAAGCCTGATCTCTTGGCTCTTCTTCTGCTTCGCCGCAGCTTGCTTGCTTTCTGATTTCAACTTACTCAACCTAAATCTAATCTACTCATTTACCCACACACCCATATCACTTTAAGCCTTTCCCCTTCTAGCGGTTGCTGTGAAGAAGCTTATATAACGCCGACATCATAACTATACCAGATCCTAGGGTGAGCGAGGCATGCGAACGGGTCTATGTACACTATGCAAGGTTGCGCAGAATTGCCCTGTAACCGCGCCACTGATACTTGTCTTTAAAATCTACTGCAATGACTGCCGCAGCCAAGGTGTCTGCTGCTTGCCTCCTGAAAAGTGCTACCCTTACCCAAAGCCGTTCTGCTTGAGATGTGGGAGTGAAAACGTGATAGTCCTTCAATTCCAAGAAGGCGAAAGATGAGTAAATGTAGTAGGTGCTTTACGGAGTAGGCCTATAATCTAGACATTTATTTCTAGGCAGATATATCCTTGATACCTGAGCGGTTTGGAGGTTGTTGAGCATACGCTGCTGAGTGACTACGACATCTACCTATTCAAACAAGGTAGGCATTATAGGCTCTACGAGAAGCTAGGCTCCCATTTAGTTAGTCTGGGTGGAGAGAGGGGCGTATACTTTGCGGTCTACGCACCTAACGCAAGCGAAGTCTACGTTATAGGCGGCTTCAACTCTTGGCAACCTGAGCATAAACTCTACAAGCGGCAAGATGATTCGGGCATCTGGGAGGGCTTCATACCCAAGGTGGGTGTAGGCGAATTATATAAGTATCGGATAATATCGAGAAGCGGGTATAGTGTAGATAAAGCAGACCCCTACGCCTTCCTCTTTGAAACACCGCCAAAGACGGCATCCATCGTCTGGGACCTAGATTACAAGTGGAGTGATGAAGAATGGATGAATAGTAGGTGGGAGCGTAACTCTCTAGCCTCACCCATATCCATATACGAAGTTCATCTAGGTTCGTGGAGAAGAGGCGAGTGGGGTAGATGGCTGACTTACCGTGAGGTAGCGGAGCAGCTGTGCGCATATGTAAAGGAGATGGGCTTTACACACGTGGAGCTGCTTCCTGTAATGGAGCACCCTTTTTACGGTAGCTGGGGTTATCAGATAACAGGCTACTTCGCTCCTACCAGCAGATATGGGCAGCCGCAGGACTTCATGTATCTGGTTGACAGACTTCACAAAGAGGGGATAGGTGTAATATTAGATTGGGTTCCATCACACTTTCCAACCGATGAACACGGGCTGGTCTACTTTGACGGCACACACCTCTATGAGTATGAGGATTGGAGGAAACGCTATCACCCAGATTGGAACAGCTACATCTTCGACTACGGGAAGAATGAAGTCAGATCATTCCTCATAAGCAGCGCGCTCTTCTGGCTCGATAAATACCACGCAGATGGGCTAAGGATTGATGCGGTAGCCTCCATGCTCTACTTAGACTACTCGCGCAAAGAAGGTGAGTGGATGCCTAATATCTACGGTGGCAAGGAGAATCTTGAGGCGATCTCATTCATAAAGGAGCTGAATGAAGCAGTCTACAGGCACTACCCACACACGCAGACGATAGCCGAGGAGTCAACCGCTTGGCCTATGGTAACCAAACCAACCTATGTTGGGGGTTTGGGGTTTGGGTTAAAGTGGAATATGGGTTGGATGCACGACACGCTCCTCTACTTCTCTAAAGACCCCATATACCGTAAATACCACCACAATCAGATAACGTTCAGCATCTGGTACGCCTTCTCAGAAAACTTCATCCTTCCCCTCTCGCACGATGAAGTGGTCTACGGTAAGGGCTCCCTCCTCGCTAAGATGCCCGGAGACCCTTGGCAGAAGTTCGCAAACCTAAGGCTCCTCTACGCCTACATGTATGCGCACCCAGGGAAGAAGCTGCTGTTTATGGGCGGCGAATTCGCTCAGTGGTCTGAGTGGAACCACGATCGAAGCCTAGATTGGCACCTCCTCAACTACTTTGAGCACCAGGGGGTTCAGAGGCTCGTCAAGGACCTTAACAGAGTCTATCGAAGCGAACCAGCTCTACACAAGCTAGACTTTGATCCACAGGGGTTTGAGTGGATAGACTTCAGCGACTGGGAGCAGAGCGTAATAACCTTCATCAGAAAAGACCCACAATCCAAAACCATAATATTGGTAGTTTCTAACTTCACACCAGTCCCGAGAGAGCGGTATAAGGTCGGTGCACCTAGAGGAGGCTTCTGGAAAGAAATACTCAACACCGATGCCAAAGAGTATGGTGGAAGCGGCTGGGGGAACTTCGGCGGCGTAGAAGCTGGAGAAGAAGCCTACCACGGTCGAAGATACTCCCTCACACTAACACTCCCACCACTCGCCTGCATCTACCTCAAAAACACCCTTTAAGACTAACTCATTCCTCTACACTTAAGATCATAAAGGCAGGCGATCATCTTAAGATAATCCCGTTACCATCCGACCCATTCCAAACATTACACGGCGCATTTAGCGTTAAAAAGCCTTTCGAAGATATGAGGAGAGAAGCAGAGCGCGTCGCTGAAAACGAGGCGAAGAAGGGAAGAGGCTGGAAGAAGAGTGCCACTTTTAGAAAACGATGTAATCTTTGCATACTTAAACGAATACGACCCTAACCATACTGTTGCTGAAAAGAATCAGTTGCTGAAAGCTGTCTAAACTTGTCTGAACGCCTAGTAAAATGATCGCCCATTAGCTTTTGCTACTGATTGGCGCCGGGGGTGGGATTTGAACCCACGAGGCCCGTCGAGGGCCATCGGCTATCTAGCCCATTTTTGGTGATTTGATCTCGAGGCCGACGCATCTTCGGCTTGGTTTCCGCTCTGCCACCCCGGCGTAGGCTTAATATGCAAGATAATATAAGTGGTTTGAGGTTTACGCTGTTGGTTCGCAGATGTGGCATTTCTCCGCGTCTAAGTCTGGTTCTAGCTTTTGGTGTAGGTCGCACATAAGGCGTTTGGCTTTTATGGTTGTGACGGCATCGTTGAACTTCTTCATTAGGGTTACTTGGTCTACCCCTTGTAGTATAGCTTTGACTATTTCATCAGCCAGCTTCTGCGCTTCTTCCGATCCCTCAAGCGAAGCGCCTACTCCCCTAACATCCCTTATGTAGTTGCTTACCGCAGCCTGCGTTATGCCAAGCAACTCAGCCACCTTCTGCTGGGGTAGATGGTAGGTGTTGACCAGCTTCTTAGCTATTAGAGAGCGTAGGGCTGGTATGATCGTCTTCGCTTCTACTTCTGAGGGCAGTAGCAAATTACATCCACCTTCTATTGCTTTGACC
>JAAOZN010000102.1 GCA_011605775.1 Nitrososphaerota archaeon
CTACAAATGAGTATTCTGCGATCTTCTCTGGCCCCTCAACGGATTCTAAAAGGTAGGCATACTCAGAGCGATCACATAGAGCGGTAAAGACTTCTAAGGGTGATTTATCCCACTTAACCCTACTAATGTTTGGTTTAACCAGCCTCTTAATGAAGTAAGTAGCCTCTCCCATCTCTCTTTCACCGCATTCGGTGATAAAGGCACTCATTTAAACTTTTATGCTCATAAATGTACATTAGAGAGAAACCGTGAACGTTGCAAATCTACACTTAGTAGGTGCCGGGGACGGGTTTTGAACCCGCGACCTCCAGATTATGAGTCACACCCTAACCCTGTGGAGGCTGGCGCTCTAACCAGGCTGAGCTACCCCGGCCAGGGGGTTCTAGCTCACTCACTCTTTTTAAGAATTACTTTCCCCGTTGGAAGCGTACCTACATACTCCCATCCTTGAGCTATGAGTTGTTCTGCTTCTTCGGCTGTGACTACTCTTTGCTTGGGTTGGGTTTACAGATGCTTAGAAGCCTAAGCATCTCTTGTACCTTCCCAATCTCTTCAGGTGTCAGTCTTTCGATTTTCGCTTTGATCTCCTCCTTCTGCTTCTCCAACGGGTCTTCGTTAACTGCTTCTAGGTCGAGAAATTCCTCGCTTCTCTCGAATGAACTTCTCATCTCATCTATTAGGGCTTCGGGTAGCACGCCTTTGTTTGTTGTGTATTTCGCTTCGATCGAACCCTTATGCCCCATAAAGAACACTCTGAAATCGTGAGCGATCCTCCCCCTTGCCTCTGCGATTAGCAATTGTGTATCGAAGTAGGCTCTGAAGACGTATGGGCGGAATCTAAACCTTGGGCGTAAAACTTCCCTTATTCTTCGACAGATCTGCTTCGTTGTTAGGAAGGTCTTTCCCTTATTTCCCAACCTTCCATAATGGTAACGGTGGTCTGGGGCTACGATAGGTGTGTAGGGTGTTAGGACTTCGCCTGAGTGGAGCCTGTCGTTAAGGTAGGCAAGTAGTTTTTTCGCTCCTTGTGTTGTGATGAAGGTGAAGTATTGGTGCCTCGCCTTCGATAGGCTTTTTCTTACGATTATCATCGGCGGGCATCGAAGGAACCTTGCGGTTCCCTGTTGGATTACCAAATCGGGTAAGTCTCTGATAGTTAGACCATCTGTAGCATCGTAATTTCCAAGGGTTTCTGGCCTTAAACCCGCCTTAGCCATCAGGCTTATGATCGCTCCTTCTCTTAGAGGTGCTCGGCTGAGGATCTCGAACATTTCTTCACCTGTGGGGACTCTTTCGCTTGCAAGCGTTGTTGCCACATCTGCGTTGGCAACTTTAATCCTTCTATGGAGTTCGATGTCGAAGTAGCTTAACCACGATTTCACCGCTGTGTAAACGGATCGTATGTACGATGGAGCTCTACCGGCTTCTTCCATTGCAGCTATGTGGTCTTGTATCAAGTCGGATACGATCAATCTGTCCTTTCTAGCCAATTCGACGAGGCTTATTGGGGTTATATCGTGGTCTCGACAGAAGTTTACGAGTTTGTATAACCTTTGTGTCGCTGTTAATTTACTGCCCCTGCTTAAATTGTCGAACCAGCGCTTGGTATCTGGGTTGCTGAGATATTTTGTTATTAGTGGCTCAGGACGGCGTTTCTGTGTGGTTATCGTTGTCTCCCGCACTTTACCACCTCTGTGGCTTTATCAACTGAGAGGCCCCTTTTTCGCCCCTCTCAGTCTCACCGTAGCTACCATAGATACAGCAGTATTTAAATGCATCTGTTGCTGATACACTATTGGGTGTGAGATGAGGAATAGAATCTTTACAGATTTTGAGAAGGGCGTCATAAAGGCGTGGCTTGAGCGTAATGAAAAGGATGTCAACACACGCATCCTCTTGAGTAGAATAAGAAGAGCCAAAGAGCTGAGAGAAGATATCGAACTTTACAAGAAGATTATGGAGAAGTTGACGCAATCTTCTTCACGCTGAGTTTGTCCCGCTCCTTTGTTCACTTAACCATCTGATACCATCCTTGAACCCCTCTAGATACGTCTCCTGTAGGATTCTTGTTTCCTGGAGCTTTTTGAGTAGGGCTATTGTTGGTGGCGGTGATTCGATTCCCTCATCTAACCTATTTGAGCTTCTTGAGATCTTAAGGGATAGTGTGATCGCATCCATCAGCCTTTCAACTGTTGCTCCGCTTAACCTACCGTTAAAGCACTCAGCTAGGAGCTTGTTGAGATAGTTTAACGCTCTCTCCTCTTGCTCCCTGTGCTTCTTGTATGCTTCTCCTAGGGTTGCTCTGTGGCACTCTGGGCATAGGAGTTCTAGGTTATCTAAGGTGTTGTTGAGTGGGTTCCCATCCTTGTGGTGTCTGTGGAAGCCGTGCTCCAACGTGTTGCCGCATCTAGCGCAAACACCGTCTTGAGCAAAGTATGCTAACTCAACCCTCCACTGCGGGAAGCCTCTTCGCTCACTCAAGCCACTTCACCTTCCTGCGCCAAGTTTAGTGACTAAACTTCGATTGCGCGCCTGATCTTCGCGTTCACGCTTGGAGTCAGGTTTACTCACTAAACTTTCTCCACCGGACTTTGAAGGCTTATTCTTGCTGCCGGGTTTAGCGGCTGAACCCTCTTTCCTTCCAACCAGTTCTCCCGCTAGTGCGTGCAGCTTCTTCGAGAGCTCTCTTAACCCTTTGTCGCCCATGAACATATACACTTCTCTCGCCGCTTTAACCCACCTTTGAAGGTGTTGAGCGTGCTCCAAGCATATTGAAGGCCTATGGTAGTCGTCTGAGCCGCCTTCCCTCTTACAGATTATGCAGCGAACCCTATACTCCTGGCCATGTTTAGTAACTAAACTTTGACCGCTTCTCCCCTTCACCCTGCTGTATGCTTCCTCCAGGTTTATGCTGCCGTTTTTCAGCTCCTCGTAGGTATATGGATCTTTGTATATGCTGTATAGTCGGCTTACGTAGCCTTTGCTGTAGCCGAGCTCCTTCGCTACGGCGTCCAACCTCATGCCTAATGCGTCGTGCATTACTCCAACAGCCCTCACTAGCTCATAATCCTTCAATCTTCGAGCCCTATAATTAGTTAAGACTTGGATCACCACGGCTTCTTGATCCGATGCTTCTCTGATTACGCAGGGTGCGCTGCCCCAACCCAGCTTCTTTAAAGCGTGGTATCTGTGCACACCATTAATTATCTCATATAGGCCTTGCGGTATAGGCTTTACGAGTAAAGGTTCTAAAAGACCCCTCTTCCCTATATCATCAGCCAAGAACTCTATGTGTTCTTCATCTACACCTTCACGAACATAGTTTGAGGGCAATTTGATTTTGTCCAAAGGTATATCTTCAACCACTTTAATCACCAAAAAAGGTTGGGGGGTGCTATCCGCACCCCTTTGCGACATGTTCGCGGAGTTCTTCTCTTGCTTCTTGCTCGTTGGCACCAGAGATCTTCGCACCACACAGCTGACAGGTTAGCTCTGGTTGCGCTGGGGGCTTTAGGAGAGTTTGAGTAGGGTGGAAGTAAATGACGTCTTTAAGCTCCCCTCGCACATTCTGCTTAACCTTTGTGACCCTAGCTTCCCGACCTACCCAGTTCTTCGTGTCCTCACCGTAGGCTTTGGCAAGCTCCTTCCTTGACGTGCGGTTCAGTGTAGCGATCTTAACACGACCATCAGGCAGCTTCACAGATATCTGGAACACGGGCCGACCGAAGGGTGTTTCCTCGGCTTTTTTATACACACCTTCATCTAAGAAGGTGACCACGTCATCCTTCACATCTTCTGGTGTGAGATATTCTTCGAGGTCCTGAAGTTTGACCATTCCCTTTCACCTCTTGGCTCGAAGGGCTTCTAACCCCTCTCTCACAAGGTAGTTCACGGTTTCGCTGAAGTCCCTGTGCTTCATGGATCTGTTCAGCTTCACGAGTTCGATGTAGAGCTCGTCATCGAATGTCACATGTTTTGTCGCCATTTTGCCATCATCAGATAGGTAACCACATCATATCATTAGCAATTAGTAGCAAAAACAGGGGTGCGGCTGCAACCAATCATTAAATATAAGGTAATTGTGCATATCGGGTGTGGCAGAAAAGCTGGTTCACCGTCTTCTTTATTGTTGTTAGGTTGGTTATTCCGATGTTGTAGCTGATGGCTCTTAGGTGGAGTTCGTTTCTTTGGCTTCTTCTCCTTCTTGATGTTAGGTTGTTGCCGAATACCCTCTTCAGGACAGAGATTACTGATTCTACTCTTGATCTTTTGTGGTAGTGTTTATCGAA
>JAAOZN010000103.1 GCA_011605775.1 Nitrososphaerota archaeon
GGGTTAAGAGAGAAAAGATGGGGGATGTTGAAAGGCTTATCTACATCGTTTGTGGAAAATAATCTACAATCATCTTTCTGGTATTACACAAGAGTCAAATACCCTCTGGAGCACATCCAGCCTATGTTTGTGGATGCGCATATACACCTCTCAGACCCAGCTCTAAAAGACCTTCTACCACAAATCATCCTAGAGGCTAAGATCACACGAACGCTCCTAATCGCGGTAGCAGAAGACACAAGCACTTCAGCGCTCAACCTAAAGATAGCGGCAGAGGCTGGTGAGGTCGTAAAGCCATTCTTAGGTGTGCACCCTTGGTCTTTGCAGAATGAAGGCTTCGAATCTGAGGTGATGTCTTTGGAGCCTGAGCGCTTCGCAGGAGTCGGTGAAGTAGGCTTGGATAGGAAGTACGCTAGGGATGATGTTGAGTATAGGAGGCAGAGGGAGGTCTTTGAATATATGCTGAGGCTGGCTGAGCGCCTCCAGAAGCCTCTTTCCATACACTCGAGAGGGAGTGTGGATGATGTCCTATCAACGCTCACCACCTACCATCTAAGAGGCGTGCTGCTACACTGGTTCTCAGGCGCACCAAACCAGTTGAAGGTTGCTTGCGACCGAGGCTACTACATATCTTATGGTCCAGCAGTAATCTATTCGAAGAAGACCAAGCAGCTAGCCTCCAGTACACCACCGGATCTAATATTGACCGAAACCGACGGTCCGGTGAAATTCGGCGGGGTCTTTCAAAATAGAATCGCCTTACCAGCCTTCATACCGAGCATCATCTTCACGCTCTCATCGCTACATAAATTGGGGTTTGAGGAGATGCGCAGCATAATCTTCGAGAACGCGCTAAACTACCTCGGCTCAAAATATAACAAATAGAAGCGGTTGCTAGCCAAATCGAGCTTCCCCTAGAAGATGGCTGTAATCTTGTTCAAGCCCACACGGAAATTTATCTGCAGTAAATATTAAAATAATCGTTCTTTGCAAATAATACTTGATCATATATGTGTCTAAAAGTTAAAAGCGTAGCCCCAGACTTCGTCGCAGACGCGTACGAAAGAGGTGCTGACAAGCCGAAGAAGATCCGCCTATCTGACTTCAAAGGGAAGTGGGTCGTCCTCTTCTTTTACCCCAGAGACTTTACCTTCGTATGCCCGACCGAGATAGAGCGCTTCGCAGAGCTTGAACCTGAATTCAGAAAGGAGGACGCAGTTGTAATCGGTGCGAGCACAGACAGCTTCTACTCGCATAAAGCGTGGTATGAGACGGATGAGCGGATAAAGAAAGCCAACTTTCCAATAATCGCTGACACCACTTTAGCCATAAGCAGAGCCTATGGTGTGATTAACGAGGAGGACGGCAGCGCCTTCAGAGCAACCTTCATAATCGATCCAAACGGCGTAGTTCGGCACGTGACCGTAAACGACATGGATGTGGGGAGAAGCGTAGACGAGACCCTCAGAACGCTCCGCGCACTAAAAACTGGAGAACTCTGCCCAGCAGAGTGGCGCCCTGGGATGAAGACGTTAGGTAGGGTTTAGAAACCCTCCCACCTCTTCTTTTTGGTAATGCTTTATATCCCCCTTTGATTCTATGGGCTTCTGCGAGTGCTTTGCAGTCTCTCATGTGGGTCGAGAAGTATAGGCCTATGAGGCTTGAGGAGATCGTTGACCAGCAGCACGTGGTTTCTGGGTTAAAGGAGCTCCTTAAGAACCCCGCTGAAATGCCTCATCTACTCTTTGCTGGTCCACCGGGAACTGGTAAGACTACTGCTGCGCTTTGTGTGGCTAGGGCTGTTCTGAAGGATTATTGGCGTGACTACACGCTTGAGCTCAACGCTTCGGATGAGAGGGGTATTCAGACGGTTAGGGAGAGGATCAAGACCTTTGCAAGCTATAGTGTGGGTGCTGCTGATGTGCCCTATAGGATAATTATATTAGATGAGGCTGATGAGATGACTAATGATGCCCAGACCGCTCTGAGGCGAATAATGGAGGAGAGCTCAAGAATCTGCAGATTTATACTCATCTGCAACTACAGCTCAGGCATAATCGAGCCTATACAGAGCAGAACAGCTGTATTCAGGTTTCAGAGGCTTGAGGAGAAGGATGTGGTTAACCACTTAGCCTACATCTGTAGGTCAGAGGGTGTAAAGAAGGTTCAGCCTGAGGCTCTGTCCCTAATATATAAGGTTAGTGAAGGCGACCTAAGGCACGCTATAAACATCCTCCAGACTGCAGCAGCCATGGGTGAGGTTAGCGTAGAGAATGTCAAGCGTGTAGCGGGTATATCGAGCAAAGCGATGGTTGGTGAAGCAGTTAGGCTCGCCCTGAGTGGAGAGTTTAATGCAGCTAGGGAGAAGATGCTCGAACTCACCAAAGTCTATGGCATGTCTGAGCAAGACTTCCTCAAATACGCGTTTGAGGAGATATCTGCTCTTAACCCACCTAACCTAGATAGGATCGCCGAATCTATAGCTAAGTATGATTACCGGCTTGTGGTAGGTGCGAACCCGGACATTCAACTGACCGCGCTGCTCGCTGAGCTCGTTCAACTCGGCAAAGAGATTAGCCAACCGAGCAAGAGGGGAAAATAGTATATTAAAGGAAGTAGAGTAGCCCTCATAGAGGATGAGGTTCAGCTTACCCCGAGGTTTCAGAGATATACCGCCAGAAGACTACGCGCTTATGGAGGAGATTAGAGGCACCTTTATAGAGACTTGTAGGCTCTTCGGTTTTAACTTGATGGAACCTTCTCCTCTTGAGTCGCTGGAGACGCTTGAGGCTAAGAGCGGTCCATCTATAAGAGAGGAAATCTTTGCTTTTAGGGACAAGAGTGGTAGGGAGGTTGGGTTAAGATTCGACCTTACAGTCGGGCTTACAAGGTGGGTTGTATCTAACCGCAGCCTCCAGCTACCGGTTAAGATTGGTTCCTTCGCTGGGCTGTGGAGGTATGATGAGCCCCAGTATGGGAGGTATAGGTGGTTCTATCAGTGGGATGCTGAGGTCTTCGGACCCACAGGTGTGGATGCGGATGCTGAGGTTATCGACTTCACCTACACCCTCTTCACGAAACTTGGACTTGGCGATGTGTCTGTGCATATTGGGGATAGGAGGGTTGTAAGCGAATACATCAAGAAGATGATAGGCGTTGAGGACGAACCTATAGTTGCAGAGATGCTTCGAGCTCTGGACAAGATCAAAAAGAAGTCGAAGCAAGAGATTTTGGAGGAGTACGCATCTAAGATCGACTCATCGAATCTAAGCAAACTCCTAGAGTTTGGAGAGATAAGTGGTGTAGCTGAAGATGTTTTGAGTAGGATAGGGGAGTATGGACTTGCATCAGCCAGCACACTAGCCGAGCTAATAGATCTGCTGAAGCAGAGGGAGGTTAAGAACGTCGTCGTCGACCTCTCGATAGTAAGAGGGCTTGACTACTATAGCGGGGTAGTTTTCGAGGTCTTCACTCAAAGCGACCTAGCACTAGGTGCGTTAGCTGGAGGTGGGAGATACGACATACTGACCGCAATCTTTGGGAGACCAGATATTGGTGCGACCGGGGTGGCTGGTGGTGTTGATCGAACGATAATCGCTCTAAAGAAACGTGCACCGAAGTCGATGTCTGCGCAATCCATCTATGTTGCTTATGTGAGTAAAGAGGTAAGCGGCGCAGCCCAGAAGATAGCAGCGACGCTGAGAAGAGAAGGGTTAGCCGCTGAGGTAGATCTAGGTGATAGGAGCCTGAAGAAGCAGCTCGAAGCTGCCGCTAAACGCAACACGCCATACGTAATAATCGTAGGACCTAAGGAGCTTGCAGCCAACAAAGTGGTTTTGAGGGATATGAGAGAGGGTAGGGAGGAAGTGAAACCTATTGCAGAAGCCATAAACTACTTGAAACAGGCTCTGAAAACTTAGTGTCTTGCTACGGGGTAGGTTCTAGTTTAGCGGTAAAGTTAATGTTTAGGTACGTGTGGTATGTGGTGCGGTTGGTATGGCTGAGTACACGAAGGTTAGGGTGAATAGGATTTCATCTATAACAGATCCAGAGACTGGTCAGCCGGGGAAGCAGATCGAGCTCGTTGAGGTTAGGCCTAGGGCCCAGTTTGGGATATATGGGAAGGAGGATGAGGCTAGGTTGATCAAGAGCATCATAAGCCAATTTCAGTCTATGGGACTCTTTCCAGCTATGCCTCAGCTCGCCTCACCTAAGATCATTCTCTTTTTGACCGAGACTGAATATGAGATGCTCGGGATAAGGTTTGAGGTTAATGAAATCTACGATCTGCTTCTAAAAGATGGGACGATAACTCTAAAGAGGAGTCTAGAAGGTGTTTAGATGAAGGTCAGTATCCTCGGCGGAGGCACGATAGGTGAAGCCTTAGCGAAAGGCTTCTCCACAGTGGAGGGTGTCGAGGTCTCCGTCGCTGAGGTTATTGAGGAGAGGAGACGCTTCCTTGAAAAGGAGGGCATAAGGACCTATGCTAGCAGCAGAGAGGCGTCTAAGGGCTCTGATGTTGTGGTCGTAGCGGTGAAGCCGAGGGATGTGAAACCCCTCTTAGATGATGTGAAGGATCTGATAAAGGGTAAGCTTGTAATCTCGGTGGCGGCTGGTGTGAAGCTGAGCTACTTGGAGAAGGCGGCTCCAGACGCTAGATTCATCAGAGCGATGCCCAATATAGCTGCCGCGGTCAAAGGTGCGGTTACAACCCTAACACCGAGCACCAAAGCTTCTGAGGATGATCTTAGGTTGGCGGAGAAGCTCTTCGGCAGCGTAGGCTACACCCTTGTGGTCGATGAAGCGCTGGTGGATGCCGTAACAGGGTTAAGCGGAAGCGGACCAGCCTACATCTTCCTAGTCATAGAGGCTCTCGCTGAAGGCGGTCTAAGGATGGGCATACCGTATGAAAAGGCGCTCCAACTAGCATCTTGGGTCGTTTACGGTGCCGCTAAGATGGTTATAGAAGCAAAGCAAGACCCAGCTGCACTCCGAAGAAAGGTTGCTACACCAGCAGGCACCACAATAGAGGGGCTTTTGAAGCTTGAGGAGGCTGGCGTTAGGGCAGCGTTTGTAAAGGCTGTCGAAGCAGCATCAAAAAGAGCGGCTGAAATTTCAAAGGAGATAAGCGGCCAATAAAACAGGTATTGTTTATGCACTGCATAGGTTTGGTGAAGAGGGGTTGAAGAAGGAAGCAGGGAAAAGAGTGTTGGGGCTCTGGGGCTCTTAGATCTGCTTTAGAGGGTGCTGTCAAGAAGCGTACGTTGCAGGCGCTGGAGGCTAAGCTTGTCTAAAACAGAGAATCTGGTAGTCTTGAACCCTACAAAACTTGATGAAACCTCAACATTAACATCCCCCGAGTAGAAAAAGAGATAAGTTCCTCACCAGATAAGAACCAATCGGGGAATCTCCTCAATGAGTTGCGCCGAGGTTATTGTGGAGCTTCTTTCAAGGTTTGGGTGTAGATACATCTTCGGCATACCGGGTGTTCATAACCTTGAAATCTACCGCGCCCTCCTAAGCCATCCCGAGATCAGACACATTTTGGCTAAGCA
>JAAOZN010000104.1 GCA_011605775.1 Nitrososphaerota archaeon
CAAGAACGATTATAAACCCATGTTTGACAACTCTATGCCCAGAAAGAGGGCCGGTCGTCTAGTCTGGTTAGGACAACAGCTCTCTGGGCTGTCACGCTCTGACACGGCGTAGGTCCCAGGTTCAAATCCTGGCCGGCCCACCTGACCATCTTTCTCATCGTGTCCAACGTTGGAGCCTCGCCTTTTTATCCTAGCTGGTTCTAAAACCGCTACCCTTAGTAGGGGTGGAGGAAAAATATGAAGGGGCTGGTCGTGAATCTGGCGGTACCTTACCGCTTCTCGCTTATCTGCGCTGTAGCCCTATTCAGCTGCTTGTTATGTTGGCATAGGATAGATCGGCTCGGTTGTCTTCATCTTTTCCGGCCATACGGCGTAGAAGCTCAGACCATTGGCTTGCCAAGGTGTGTTAGGTTTGGCTGGAAGGATTTGGCACATAGCGAAGGTTTCTAAAGCATTTACCCTGTGACCGTTTGGACCGTATTTAACGTGCCCGAACCAAGGTATGTCCAGATCGGTCTCCGCTATGGCGTTTCTGATCGCTTCTGTATCTAGGCTCTTAGCCCTTTCGATAGCATCCTTCAGTATGTAGAGGTTCAGGTAGCCGTCGCAGGCGATGTTGTCCAGAGGTTTGCCGAATTTTTGCCAGAATTTTAGACCCACCTTATAAACCTCGTTGTAATCTGGGTAGTTTCTATCTGGCCAATATTGTGTCTGAATGAACCAGCCCTTCACATATTTCCCAGCTAGTTCTAAAAGATCGATGTTTTGCATCCCAGCCTCCACCACAACAGCTTTGGGTTTGTAACCAACCTCATCCATCTGCTTCGCCATTAACACGGCATCCGTAATATAGGCTACGAAGAGTAAGACATCGGGGTTAGCGGCTTTCAGCTTTTCGATTAGAGGCTTGAAATCCAAGCTCCCAGCAGGATATCCTTCTTCTGCTACGACAGTAAACATGTATTGCTCTGCAAGTTTAAGAAAAGCGTTTTTAGTGCTCTCTCCGCGTAGGGTCTTTTCATAGACTATACCTACAGTCTTAGGTTTGATGACTTCCTTAACAAATTCCATGGTGGCTTGAGTAAATTCAGATGCGCTCTGAACATTACGGAAGAAATACTTATACCCTTTGGCTGTAAGTTCATCAGCAGCCCCTCCTATTGCCAGCAACGGTACCTTATAGCGCTCACAGGGCTCCTGCATAGTAGATATCGCTGCGCTCATGTAGGCTCCGGTCACAACCTGCACCTTATCCACGGTTATCACCTTCTCCGTAGCCGTCAGAGCAACCTTAGGGTCTCCTGCAAAATCCTCAACAAATAGCTTGATCTTGGCCCCAAGAATCCCACCAGCTCCGTTGATCTCTTCGGCAGCTAATTCAACACCTCGACGCCCTTGTTGACCAAAGGTAGCAAGAGCACCTGAAATAGGTAAGACTACACCAACCCTAACTTCCTGCCCCTCTAAAAGAGGCTTCGTTGGTGTAGTGGTTGTTGCCGTTACTGTTGTTGTTACTGTTTTTGTTATCGTGGTTGGTGGTGGTGTTATCGTCACGGTTGTAGTTGCAGGTGCTCCCGGTGCTAGGGTTGTTGTTGATGTTACTGTTTTCGTAACCTCCTTAACAACCTCCTTCACAGGAGCAGCCAATGTACCAGCATAGTACGCACCAACACCAGCCACGACACCAGCAACTATAGCTGAGACAGCAACCGTCAAGAAGCCCCTCCTAGAAACACCACGCCTAGAAGATACACCGTCTTCCATAGCAAAAGATAGTGGGTAAAGAATTATTTAAACATTACGAACGGAAAGATAAGGAAAAAGTAGAGGAAAACACTAAAAAACCTGTAGGACTAAGCCTTAGGACAGCAATAGTTGAAAAACCTATATTCTGTCTTCCGCACCTACTTTATGCCACCATCTTATGGATAGAGTGTGTCACCTTCCGTATTGCTCTAGAATTTAGTTAGAGGGGTGCTTGACTTTCTTTCATCCTTCCCATAGTTGATAAACGCTTCACGGTATCTTGAAACTTTGTGGAGCGTTGGTTAAGCTCTGGACGTGCATATAGATGTGCGTTCCCCTGATTCAAGCAAATACTTCTAGAATCCCTATTACTCCTTAAACAATATCCAAACGAGCAATGTTGAATAGCTATTATCTGTTTAACGCATGGTTTGGAAGCGCTAGTTTTAAATTTTAAATAGAAGGTAATGCTAGCCTAGATTGGTGCGATATTTGGATAGCTACTTGAGACCTTTTCAGGTTAGGTGGAGGATTTATTCCCTGCTTTCAAAAATCTATGAGAAGGAGACAACGGCCGAATCGTTGCAGAATCTCCTTAACGACGTAGACAGCATCTTAACCGCTGAATCAGAGCTACTAGACGGTGCTTTTGCAAAGGTCCTTGAACACGTGCGCTCTCTACGTATGCTGATAAACGATCTTCTGAAGCAGGATTCGAAGCAGATTCAGTCTTCGCTAGCGAAAGAGTACGCACATCTCTTCCTAGGCTTTGGAAAGTTCCACCCCTCAGAGTCCTCATACAGAAGCGATAACGGATCAATTATGCAAGAGTTTAGAGACGATGTGGTGGAGACATATAGAAAACTAGGGGTTAGAAAGGTTGACGAATATAGGGAGCCTGAAGATCACATAGCGGTTGAGCTTCAATTTATGGCTTACCTCTGCCGTCGAACCATCGAGGCGCTTAACGATGGCGGAAGATTAGATGAGGTAAAGAAGTATCTGGAGGCTCAACGCGATTTCATCAACAACCATCTTGCTTTGTGGGCACCCGGGCTTGTCAAAGACATCTTAAAGAGTGCTGAGAACGGTTTCTACAAGGAGGCTGCTCAACTAACAGCCGAGTTCATCGAAGCGGAGAAGTTGGCGATATCCAAGCTAATGAACGTCAGAAATATGCCCAACCCAAATAAGTCGGTGTCGGAGGAAATTCCAAAAGAAAGTCTGCTTACCTCCCTCGACCCAGCGGAAAAAGAGGAAGAAACCAAATCATATTATAAACTACTTGGGTTATGTGGCGTCGGGTACGGAGGGAATCTGGTTAAAGTCGATTGCAAGAACGGAAGAATATTAAGAATTAGGCCAGTACACTATGAGTGGGCGCATACGAAAGAAGAGCTTGAGAAGATACGTTGGGAGGTTGAGGCAAAGGGGAGAAGATTCGCCCCTAAGATGAAGGAACTTGCCGCACCATTCGCCATAGTGTACAAGAACCGCGTCTACTCTCCTAACAGAGTTAGGTACCCATTAAAGAGGGTTGACTGGGATCCGAAAGGCGAAAGGCATCCTGAAAATAGGGGTAAGAGCGGCTATGTGAGAATATCGTGGGACGAAGCCCTTGACATAATAGCTGATGAGATAAAGCGGATAAAGGACAAGTACGGATCGACATACGCAATCCTCGCTCTATCCGACGGACATCAAGAGACGAAAAGTGTTCACGGCATGCACGCGACTATCACAGAGCTTCTCATACACCTAGGCGGCTCAACCTGGGCTGTGAGAAACCCAGACAGCTGGGAGGGGTGGTGGTGGGGTTCAAAGCACGTGTGGGGTATGGAGCCTGACGGTCTACAGCATCCACAGACTAACGTATTACCCGACATCTTGGAGAACACGGAGGTGATGTTATGCTGGGGATGCGACTATGAGACCACGACCTGGGGGTTCGGCGACCAAGGCTTTAGCTTATGGGGGTTCTGGTTCACACAAGTTGGGATAAAGCAGATATTCATCTGCCCAGATCTAAACTACGCTGCAGCGGTTCACGCTGATAAGTGGATTCCGATAAGACCTAATACAGATGCTGCGCTGCAGCTAGCGATAGCCTACATCTGGATCACGGAGGGAACCTATGATAAAGAATACGTCGCAACACACACAGTTGGGTTTGATAAGTTTAAGAGCTATGTTCTTGGCGAAGAAGACGGCATCCCCAAGACACCCAAATGGGCTGAGGAGATAACTGGCGTCCCAGCTAGAATAATTAAGGCTCTAGCAAGGCTTTGGGCAACAAAGAGAACCTCAATCTGGCACGTCTTCGGCGGCCCATACATCAGAGGACCATACGCTCATGAGCCAGGTAGGCTTGAGGTTCTGCTACTGGCTATGCAAGGGGTGGGGAAGCCTGGGGTTCAACAACTACATAACAGCTGTGTAGGTTTAGATACACCATTCCCGAGGCCTCTATTCGCCCCGTTCATCTGGGGTGTCGTTCACGGCGGAGTCTATTCACGCCTCTGGTTCCTACCGTATCACAAAGTAAAGGAGTGGTACAGCGAGGTGTTAAAGCAGTTCATTCCTAAGACCTTAATCCACGAAGCGATTCTAAATCCTCCCGTAACCTTCTACGCCATGTCACAATCTAGGATGAATATAGCAGAGCAGTTCGTTAAGTACACATATCCGGTAGAAGGGTTACCCGAAGTGCATATGATCTGGAACGAAAATGGATGCTGGATAACCTGCTGGAACTGCGGATACAGGATGATAGAAGCCTTCAGAAGCCCAAAGATAGAGTTCATCCTAGCTCAACACATGTGGTTAGAGAATGACTGCCTCTTCGCCGACCTCATCCTACCAGTTTCAACGAAACTCGAGGAGGAAGATATCGGGATAATAGGGGCTGCGTGGTCAACCAAGCAGCACTTCGCCATCGTCTACGAGGGGAAGTGCATCGAACCAATAGGCGAATCTAAAAGCGACTATGAGATCTGCTGCTTGATCGCCAAGCGGCTCGAAGAGAAGTACCCAGAGGACTTCAAGGGTATATACGAGAAGTTTACTCAAGGTAGGACGATCGAGGACTGGATAAAGCTTGGTTTCGAGAATTCGGGGGCGGCTCAGTACATAACCTTCGAGGAGTTAAAGAAGAGGGGCTTCTGGCTTGTGCCCACCGATCCAGAGTGGAAGAAGTATAAGCCTGGTCTGAGGGCGTTTTACGAAGATCCTGAGAAGCATCGGTTGGCAACACCGTCAGGTAAGATAGAGTTTTACTCAGAGAGGTTAGCAAAACACTTCCCTGATGATAAGGAAAGACCGCCTGTGCCACACTTCATACCCTATGGTGAGTCCCACCAAGAAAGCCTTCTCCACCCAAGAGCTGAAAAGTACCCGTTTCTAATAGTCTCTAACCACCCGAGGTGGAGGATGCATGCGCAGCTTGATGACGCAGCTTGGCTGCGTGAAATACCTACTTGTAAGGTCAAGGGGCCAGACGGATACCTCTACGAGCCGGTTTGGATCAACCCGCTAGATGCGGCCAAGCTAGGTGTCAAAACAGGTGACGTAGTGAGGGTCTACAATGAGCGGGGCTCAGTATTATGCGGAGCGTACGTAACCCATCGAATCATGCCTGGCGTCGTTTACGTAGATCACGGTTCAAGAGCCGATTTAATATCGATTGAAGACAAGTTGGATAGAGGCGGCGCGATTGACTTGATAGCACCTATCAAGACCACATCAAAGTATGCTCACGGCATGGTTGTAAGCGGCTACCTGGTGAACGTCGAGAAGGTTGACTTAAGTCAGCTGATTAGTAGCTACCCGACTCCGTTCATGAAACCTTATCATTACGCAGCCGGCCTTTGTTACGAATCTGGGGTGGGTGTCAAGCAATGAAGGTATTTATTGTGGATCTATCGCTCTGCAAGGGCTG
The DNA here is from genome assembly GCA_011605775.1 of Nitrososphaerota archaeon. Classification (NCBI taxonomy): domain Archaea; kingdom Thermoproteati; phylum Nitrososphaerota; species Nitrososphaerota archaeon. The sequence continues at coordinate 5,684 of JAAOZN010000104.1, forward strand.
CTACACCTGTCAGATAGCTTGCAAAGATGAGCACGTTGGCAACGACTGGTTGCCGTATGCAAAGGCGCAGCCATTTACTGGACACTTCTGGTTAAAGATGGTTGAGAAGGAGAGGGGGTCATATCCAAAGGTTAAGGTCACCTACTACCCCTACCTATGCTTCCACTGCGACGAGGCACCTTGCATACCATCCTGTAAGGTTAAGGCGATCTATAAGCGGAAAGACGGTCTTGTAATCATCGACCCAGTAAAGTGCAACGGCTGTAGAGACTGCTTGTACGCTTGCCCGTTTGACGTAATCTACTTCAACGAGAACTTGAACATAGCGCAGAAATGCACAGGCTGCGCACACCTAGTGGATAAAGGAGATGCCCCGAGATGTGTCGACGCCTGCCCGAATGAGGTTATTAAGTTCGGTGAAGAAGAAGACTTCAAAGACCTTATTAAGGAAGCATCAATCCTCAAACCAAACCTTGAACACGTAAAGCCAAGAGTACTTTACCTACACACTGAACTTCTGAAACCATTCTTAACAGGAGCTGTATACGACCCTGAGAAAGACGAATGCATCGAAAATGCCAGAGTAACGCTGACCAACAACATAACCGGGGAAAGAAGAGAAACCACAACAGACATATTCGGCGACTTCTGGTTCAAAGGTTTAGAATCTTCGACATACGAGGTTAGAATCGAAAAGAGCGGCTACTTCCCCGTTAAAATAGAAAACATAAAGCTTGACGAGGATGTTAATCTCGGAGACATAAAGATGTATCAAACACCTCAAACTTGATTACTGACTCGCCTAAACCACACACCACAACCTTTCTTACACCAGTAGCTTAATTAACGTCAAGGAGACTCTGAGAAAAATATGGGCCGTTCATAGAGAAGATAGCCATAGATTCAAACGCTATCGTGCTTAGAGACAATAGGATCGGTAGGATAGTTGAATGCATAGTTAAGGAGGGTGAACTCTACTGCCTACACTGCCAGAGCCTAAACTGTGTACACATCTGTCTCTTATACACATCTGACGCTGCCGACGATCTTACGC
>JAAOZN010000105.1 GCA_011605775.1 Nitrososphaerota archaeon
GAGCGAAGCTATAACCCGTTCCCCGATAGACGAATCCATAATATTCTTTAACGCGTCTAATGAGTGAAGTGTCTCGGTTCCCAGCACCACAAAATCAAAGCCCTGTTTGATGAGCCTCACAGCGTCGTCGAGGGTTGCAGCACCAGCGTCAATCATCATCGTGAAGTTAAATTTCTGCTTAATCTCCCACAACACTCCACTGTTATCTCCTGAGCCCATTATAGCGTCTAGGTCTGCAACATACAAAAAAGTTCTAGCCAGCTTCTCTTTGAAGGCTCTAGCCACTTGTATCGGGTTAGATGAATCTACTAGTACGCTTTTTATCGGTTTGTAGTGGTGCCTTTCACCAGCAACCGCGTGCACAACTTCTCCTCCTAAAATGTCTATGACAGGGATCACCTTCACGCCCTCGTAGTCAATAAAAGGGGTTTTAAAATAGTATGTTGATGCATCCGTAGTGAATAGGTAGACGATCAGTTGGACGTTGGTGTAGTAGAATACTTAAGCGCCTATGCACCGCATTTAGATGATGAGCTGCTTCTAGAAGGCTACGCCATGCTCAAATCAGCTATCGAAGATTTCGCCACCCTCGGCGCTTCAGTAAAGACCATCCTCGACCGAAGACTGAAGCCAGAGTTCCTGTCGGCTGAGGTAGTCTGGTGCTCTGATGAAAGTGAGTTTGAGCGAGGACTTGCTTCGCTCTCAGAGAGTGTTGACCATCTTCTTCTAATAGCCCCAGAGCACATCCTCCCAACGCTACTAGAAGAATTAGATTCACCTAAACTCCTAAACTCTACACCAGACTCTATCCGTGAAGTCTCAGATAAATGTAAGTTAGCTAAGAGGTTGGCTCAGATCGATGTAGATGCTCCTGAATCAAGGTGCTTTGAGGCTGGTGTTGATACAGAGGCTTTGAGGTCTGCCTCCAGAGAGATCGGGTATCCGATTGCTATAAAGCCTACGATGGCCGCTGGCTGTGAGGGGCTGAGTGTAGTGTATGGTGAAGAAGGGCTTGAAGCAGCATACGCAAAAGCTTGCCAAAGAGACCCAAGAGGTAGCGTCATCATACAGAAGTGGTATGAAGGGGTTCCAGCCAGCGTCAGTCTCATTGTATCTGAGCGTAACATACAGCCCCTATCACTTAACAGACAGATCGTAAAAATCGGCGCCCTTCAAGAAAATTCGGCTTATCTTGGTGGCATCGTCCCACTACCCCATCACCTAAGCAAAGAAGCATTAACCGCAGCATCAAAGGCTGTAGCCGCCTTCCACGGCTTAAAAGGGTATGTAGGCGTAGACCTAGTTCTTACAGACAGAAAGCCTATTGTGCTGGAGATCAACCCCCGTCTAACGGTATCATACTTGGGTTTATGCCGCGTTTTAGAGGGTGGTGTGGCTAGAACGATGGTCAACGAAGCCCCTACGAAAACCGACCAGAAACCCGTTTTCAAAGGGTTTGCAAGCTTCATAAAAGCATCTCTACCCACAAGCGCTAAAGTAGAGGGTGCTGAAGTGATCCGCAGCCCCATTAGAGGGGGTAGCGAGAGGTGCTTCATCTTGGTCCAAGGCGTTAGTTACTTAGATTCGCTTAGCCGCTTGAAAGGCGTTGTTAGCGGCTGCTCAGCAGAGGTGGATGTTGACCTTGCTGATCTTGGCGCTTGATGTGGGTGGTGTAAATATTAAGGCTGCTGTGATAAAGATTGGAGAACCCCATAGGCTACTAGGGTTCTGCACACACTACTTCCCGATATGGAAGGTTGGAAAAGAGAAGTTATGTGATGCGCTGAATCAAGTCGACAAAACCCTTGGTTTAGACTGTGATGCGGTAGCATTAACTATGACCGCTGAGTTATCGGACGCCTACCAGACCAAGCGTGAAGGTGTTGAACATATTGTAGATGTTGTTCAGAAGATTTATCGAGGTAAGCCGATCTATGTGCTGAGTACTAGCGGCAGCTTCTTTGACGCAGAGACTTCTATTAAAGCTCCTTTAGAAGTGGCTGGGGCGAATTGGGTAGCGACCGCTTGGTTAGCTGGTACTCTTCTAAACAGCTGCATCATGATCGATGTTGGAAGCACAACCACAGACATAATACCCGTGCTTAAAGGGAGGGTTGCTGCGAAGGGTAGGACCGATCTTGAGCGGCTTCAAAGCGGAGAACTGGTCTATACAGGTGCCCTCAGAACAAACCTCGCCGCGTTAACTAGAAGGGTCCCTGTAAACGGTGTCTTGACACCTGTCTCAGCAGAATACTTCGCCTCAACAGGCGATGTGCACCTAATACTAAAACACATCTCGGAAGACGAGTTTACGGTTGAGACAGCTGACGGTAGGGGGAGGAGCATAGGTGAAGCATACGCTAGGCTAGCTAGGATCGTTTGCGCTGATGTAGAGATGTTGAGCAGAGAGGCGCTTGATAAGATAGCGAGGTACCTATACAAGGTTCAGCTGAAGCAGATCGTAGGCGCCTTAAACAAGGTCCTAACTAGGTTAGAGGAGAAGGGTGTCAAAGTGGAGAGTTGCTTAACCTTTGGTATAGGTAGGCGCTTTCTAGCCAAACCAGCAGCAGCGAAACTCGGATTAAGAGCGTTTGAGCTCTCTGACCTCACCACACTGAAGCCAAGCATACCAGAAACCGCCGCAGCCCTCGGTTGGCTCCTAGCATCTAAATTGGGTGGCGAAGCAGAGCTATGTATGTAGTGGTGAAAGTCGGGGGCAGCTTAGAGCCGCATAAATCTGCGCTCACCAAACTTATGCACACATTAGTTAAATTGGCTTCAAAGCACGCAATAATCGTCGTGCCTGGCGGTGGAAGTTTTGCTGATAAGGTTAGGGAGGCTGCATCAACCTACAATCTTAGCGATCTGGTTGCGCACAGGATGGCTATACTAGCGATGGATCAATATGGGCTGCTACTCAGCTGCTTAGATGAGCGATGCACCTACACCCACTCACTAACAGAAGCTAAGGAAGAAGCTTCTAAAGGCTCGGTCCCCATCTACCTTCCATCACGCGAGCTGTTCTTCGACCAAACTCTTGAGGCAAGCTGGGACGTAACATCAGACTCTATCGCCGCTTACACAGCGTGGCGATGCTGCTCAAACCTAGTTGTACTCCTCAAGGATGTTGATGGTGTGTTCACAGCCGACCCTAAGAAGAATTCTGGAGCCAAGCTGATTCGTAGTATGAGCGCATCGGCTCTACTTGGCTACGGCTGCGTCGATAAAGCACTACCAACCTATATCCAGCGTTTTAACATCGTATGTTGGGTTCTGAATGGTTTAAAGTGTGGTAGGTTAAGTAGCCTCTTAACGGTAGGTAGAGCAGTCGGGACTAAGATTACACCTTGAAGGGTAGATGGGTCTTCAAACCTATTCGGACAAGGTATTGGAAGCCTAAGACCAACTATCTAGACGCAATATGGAGGGCTACTAAAAATGTTGTGGGAGAGGGAGATATCATAGTTATCTCAGAGAAAGCCATCTCAACAGCTAAGGGTCTCATAGTGGATGAAAGCAGGATCAAACCTACATTCTCAGCCCGCCTCATCGCCGCACTCTGGATGCGGGTAATCTGGGGCTACTTCCTTGCCTACCTCTGCCACCTAAAGCCGAAGTCGATCCAAAGGCTCAGAGCATACCCCATCTACGAGGGCGCCAAGCATAAGCAGCTAGCACTATCTTACGCAGGTCTACTCCAAGCGCTCAGACACGGATCTGAAGGCGGCATAGATGTCAGCAACCTACCGTACTCATATGCTTGTCTACCGCTACCAGACCCGCAGAAAGAAGCTGAGGAAATTGGGCGCTTCCTAGAGAGCAGAGGCATAAAGGGCGTCTCAATAATGATCGTAGATACAGACATGACCTACACCATAGGCTCACTTCACCTATCGCCTAGAAGAACCTCTATACCACAAATTAGAGGGGCGGCTGGAGGCTTCCTAACCTACCTCATATGCAGAATGCTCAAAGGCAGACCAAGAGCAACGCCACTAGCGCTCTGGGGCACAGACATCAGCGTAGAAGATGCTTTGATGTTGGCTGAAGCCGCACACCACGTAAGAGGTTCTGGAGCTGGTAGAACCGCTTGGGACGCTTCAGAAAGATTCGGCGTTGGGTTAGGGGAGGTGAGCTGGGATATGCTCGACTCCATACCACACTACCCCCTAGTCATCTGCAGACGTCTCCGTTAAACGGTAGATAGGTCTTTAGGGTGAACCCTCTCTATTAGAAAACTTTATCGTATTCTTTATCTTCGCTAATTATCTTCGGTATACGGTGTTTAAGCATCGTTGCTACATTTATCGCATCCTTCGGACGCTTAATCGGAGTTATCTCTATGAGTTCAAGGGCTTTCTCGAAGATGGTTAGGTCTACCTCATATTTCCTAATCTTAGTCATCTTCAGATAGTCAAGTATGGCACGTAGAGCTGTTGATATAGAGGTGAGTTTAGAAAGGATAAAGAACACCTCTTCTAGCGTTTTTAGGCTGGTCGCAGCGCTAATTTCTCCCTTAGCCGCTTGGGTTACCGCGTTTAGGCACTCTTCGTGATATTCTGCACTTTCATCAATAGCGTGGATAAGTGTTTATGAATCTAAGAAATAGGTTGGTTGTCTTCTGCTCAAGAGTTATCCCGGTTAAGGAGATGTTTTAACCGCTCTTCGTCGCCCCGCTTTTTCAACTCCTCTGCAGATAACCCTAACGAGACTGTTTCCGACAACTCTCTTAAGTCTTGTATCGGATCTTCAGGAACTTTGTGTATGTGGAGAGTTAATCGCTCCCCCTCAACCATTATTATAGCTTCGTCTCCTTCACTTATCTCATAGGCTTCACGTAGCTCCTTTGGTAACACAATCCTCCTTTGCTTGCCACCCCTCACCTTGTATAATTGCGTCAATAGCGTCCTCTATGTCCCCATAAAGATCTTGTGGCATTAATAAGCCTTTTTGCATCAAGAAACGCATATGTTTGATGTTGTTAAGGTGGTTTCTTCTGCACATACCTGTAGTTACGCATACTCCCATTTCTCGTCAGTATACCTTCTCTGACAAGGTCGGTTAGGGTGTGTGAGACGGCTGTTTTGTCGTAGTGGTAGCCTCTCCTACTTAGCTCAACATCAACATCTGAGAGGGTGCGCTCTTGGAGGAAGTAGCCCTCCCGCCAAAGGTCTTCGATCAAAGATTTGCATGTTACCGCTCCGCTCCTCTCACGTCGAGGCATCTCTTCTTGGATCGCTGCTTCTGGTATGCTTGACAGCACAGCCTTAACTGCCTTTTCAACCTCTTCTGCGGAGCAGCTGATTTCTACCTCCCAGCCGCCCTTTTTCAACTTGACCGTTATCTTCTTTTGCTCTTCTGTCATCGTCTCATCCATCTTGTTGTTTATTGTTGTTCAAGTTGCGCAACATTTATATCCCCAACTTGCCCTAACTATTGTTGCTCAAGATGAACAACCAATTAAACCTTACTTCAACAACACTCCTAAAGGACTTAAACACCCTACTTGACGAACTCATCGCAAGCATAGGAGGAAACCTAGCAGAGCAAGAAGCCGAGCTAGAGCGCAATATACAGCCAGTCAGAATACCCAAGCAGGGCACACCACAAAAAGTTGCGAGCCTAGATTCGACCTGCATAACATTAGCGAACACAATCGACAGCCTAACTCTAGCGGCAAGAGCCACTATCGTGACGAACCTAGAGAATCGAGCATATAGCTGTGTGAGAAGTAGTCCCATAGTTAGGGAGTTCAGCAACTTGGAGTCAAGCAGCTTCCTACTAACCCAAGAGCGTGCGGAGAGCATACTGAGATCTGCGCTCGAGCTCTGTCTTGTAAAGAGGCTTGTAGAGGAGCGGCAGATTCACATGATCTTCGTTGATGGTGTGTTAGATGAACCTATGGGAAGCCCCTTCAGAGAATTCAAACGGAGATTAATAGCCGAAGCTTTGGCTGCGAATATAGATCTCGTAGGTTTTTCAAAGGAGAGCCGCCTAACCTCAATACTAGCACTACTATCACAAGCCTACAACATACCTGAGGATCCTTGGTTTGCCTATGTCTCTCCTCTTAGTTTAGTTTGCGGGGGTGATGGAAGCGGGGTTTATGTAGCTAGGTTGGCTGAGATGGCACTCACAATTAGGGTGGATTTGGTTAGTAGGAGGTTTGCTGAAGATGTCTTTGCAGACCTACTCGTATCAGATAATCACTACCGAGGTTACCCTGAGTCTCTAAGGCTAGCACACCACCTAACAGTCTTCACAGGCCTCGAGGCTCTAACACTTAAGGCAGCGACGAAGAAGGTTGAGTCTCCTTTGATTGAGCTCGGAGGTAGGCGGGCACTCCTCCTAGGCTCAATAAAACCTAGGTGAACTGAAGTGAAGGTTGTAGAGAAGAACGGCGGCGAAATACACATCATAAGCAGAAGACCTGTTGATGTGCAGATCGGAGACTTCCTAGTAATTTGGGACTCTCTTAGGCGCTCATCTCTAATAGTTCAAGTCATCGAAGAGACCTATTTGAATGTAGAGGGTGCTCTTCTGGAGGCTATTAGAGAAGAAGTTCTAGAAGCAGATGTGCAGGTTGATGAGGAGCCATCGAGCTTCACTTCACTTTCAAACACAGTCAGAGACCTTATTCTGCTGAGATGCAAGATAAGGGGCTCTGTAAGATCAGGCTGCTATATGCCGGGTATTGAGCACCTCCCTTCACGTGTATCTTCTAGAGTCGAACCTATCCCAGTAAATCGGCTGCTCGAATCCATTCACCAATCCTCAAGTAGACTAGTATACTTGGGTAGAGCCGGTCAACAATCACCCTTCAGCATACCCCTCGAATCTTTAGATGGCGCGTTAACAATAATCACAGGCAAAAAGGGCTCAGGTAAGTCGCATCTAGCAAAGCTTCTAATAAGAGAGCTTATTCAAAACCATGCAAAGGTTGTTGTGCTCGACATAAACGACGAATACAAGGGAATAGGTTACCATCGAGACGGCACACCTTCACCCATCTGCGATAGGGTACTGAGGCTTGAGCCCTCTAAAAACCTAAGATTTACACTAGACTACATAGGGAAAAAGGGGATATCTGACATACTCTGCCACGCCCTAGACCTACCCACAACCTCACTCAGAGAATTTTTAAGAATATGGGATGAATTGGCCGATTACGGTAGGCTAACACTAACAGATCTAATCGAAACTACATTGAACAGAAGAGGTAACGAACACGTCAAAGAAGCCTTAATATCGAGACTCCTAACCCTAGCCTCATCAAACCTGATAACAGAAGAGCAGGAGCTAGCGAGCACATTCGAGGACCTCTTCTCCACGATCGATGAGGGAGGGGCGCTCATCATCGCACTTAATCGATCTACGCAGATTCTCAGAAGGATTGTAGTGGAGTTCATCCTCTCAAAGCTTACTCATCTTTTAGAGCTGGGTAAGATTTCGCCTTGCTTCCTCTTCGCTGAGGAGGCGCACCTCTATCTCAGGGAGACGTATTGGGAGGATATTGTTACAAGGATGAGGCACCTAGGTCTGTTTACAACACTCATCACCAACCAGCCTGATGCGATTAAAGATTGTGTGTATAGGCAGGTTGATAACATCTTCATCTTCAACTTCTCTAGCGAGAAAGATCTAGAGGCGATAGCGAGAGTGAGTATGATCGATGGAGACACGCTGAAGGCTATAGTCAAATACATACCACCAAGGTTCTGCTTAGCGGTAGGTCGACTTACAGGCAACTTACCGGTCTTGTTCAACTGCGCTGAAGCAGATATGTTAACATACGGTGAAACAAAGCTCTTTTTTCCAACACTCACATTAAAACAAAGGAGTTCGACAGAAATATAAAGTTGGTTTGTCGATAGACGAATAGATGATGCAGAGTGACGAGATTACATTAAGAATTGCCGGTTCAATAGTTATGAGCGAGAATCCAGCAGCAACCCTAAAGTCGTGGAGGCAGAGGCTGAATATTCGGCAAGCAGCGCTAGCCAAAAAGATGGGGGTCTCACCTTCTGTGCTCAGCGACTACGAAAACGGTAGACGTCCTTCGCCAGGCATAGCCTTCGTAAGAAGGTATGTTCAAGCCCTCGTCGAATTAGCTAACGTGACGCGCAACATAGATCTACTTAACCAGCAGGTTTTGAGCAGTGAGCTTGAGCCGATTCTGGTTCTGGGGGAGTATGCTGCTCCGGTTAAAGCATCTGAGGTTGTTGAGGCGCTGAAGGCCGAGGTTTTAACTGGTTCAGAGATGTTAGATTGGAGCATCTGCGGCTACACTGTGCTCGATAGCATCAGAACCATATATGCTCTCTCTGGCTTCGGCTTCTATAGGATCTTCGGCTCAACTACGGAGCGTGTTTTGGTATTTACGAAGGTCGGCTTGGGAAGATCCCCGCTGGTCGCCATAAGGGTTTCGCAACTCAAACCGAGAATGGTTATACTACACGGACCTAAGGTGGTTGACCCATTAGCCATAGAGTTGGCCAAGCGTGAGAGAATCATACTAGGCTTAGCACGCAACATAGGCGAATCTGAAATAGCTTCAAAGCTGCAGGAACTAGATAAAACCAAACCCATTTAAGCTGAAATATAACCACCTACCCATTTAATCATAGATGCCCCGTCTCCGCATATTGATCAAAGGTGTCGTGCAAGGTGTAGGATTTCGCCCATTCGTCTACCGAGCGGCATCTGAGAGGGGTCTTAAAGGTTATGTGAAGAACCTAGGCGATGGTACGGTAGAGGTTGTGGTTGAGGGCGGAGACGGGGCTGTCAACTCCTTCTTAGACGATCTTCAGCATAAAAGACCCCCTCTATCCAAGATCTATGAGCTGAAAGTTTTTGAAGAGGAGAGCAACACCCCTCTAACTGGCTTCACCATATTAGAGAGCTCGAGGGCGGGGTTTGAAAGCGGCTCTATAATACCAGCAGACGTCTCCATCTGCGACAGTTGCCTCCAAGAGCTCTATGACCCAAATAATAGGCGGTTCAGATACTTCTTCATCACCTGCACAGACTGCGGACCCAGATTTACCACAATAGAAGCTATGCCTTACGATAGACCCAACACAACCATGTCGGACTTCCCGATGTGCGAAGAATGCAGACGTGAATACACAGACCCCACGAATCGACGCTTCCACGCCCAGACTATTGCCTGCAGCATCTGTGGTCCACAAGTTTATCTTGTTGATAGGAGCGGAGAATTCGTAGACTGTAGAGACCCTATAGAAGAGGCGGCTAAGCTGATAGACGAAGGGAAGATAGTTTCGGTGAAGGGTAACGGTGGCTTTCACCTCGCATCAGCAACAACCAACTCAGAACCGATCTTGAGGTTGAGGAGGAGCAAACATCGGGCACAGAAGCCCTTCGCGATAATGGCCAAGAGCTTAGATGTGGTGAAGACGTTTGCGGTTGTGTCGAAGAAAGAGGAGGAGCTTCTTACATCCCACATAAAACCCATAGTGCTTTTGAGGAAGAGTGACTCCTACTACCTATCTGAAGAGATTGCGCCCGGTCTACATAATATAGGCACGATGCTACCCTATACAGCTCTCCACTCACTTCTCTTGAACGCAACTAAGGAGCCTGCCCTTGTTATGACGAGCGCCAACCCATCTGGTGAACCTATAATAGTTGATAACGAGGAGGCAGTGGAGCGGCTTAAAGGTGATGTGGATTACCACCTACTACACAATAGGAGAATAGCGCATAGATGCGACGACTCGGTTGTGAAGGTCATCGAAGAGCAACCCTCTCTGATCAGAAGGTCAAGAGGATACGCACCAGAGCCTGTTGAGCTACGCTTCCAACCAAAAGAGTCGGTGCTGGGCTTAGGCGGTGAACTTAATGTCGCATCTTGCGTAAACGTGGCGCATAGAGCATACCTAACGCAACACATAGGTGACATCGAGCACCACAGCACCTATCTCTTCCTCAAAGAAGCAGTCAACCATCTAACAAAACTAGTTAGAGCAGAGATCGGTAAAGTGGCTTGTGATCTACACCCAGCCTACCTAACCACGAGGCTCGCCGAAGAACTAGTCAAAGAAAGAGGGCTGCCTTTGATCAGAGTGCAGCACCACCACGCACACATAGCCTCTGTGATGGCAGAATACGGTTTAGAGGAGGCGGTAGGAATCTCTGTAGACGGCGCTGGCTACGGTGCTGATGGTACCATCTGGGGCGGCGAAGTGCTCTACTGCACATACGCCAACTACAGACGCCTAGCACACCTACAACTTCATCCTCTTCCAGGAGGGGATCTAGCCACAAAGTATCCTATCAGAGTAGCAGCAGCGATACTATTACACTCAAACCACCACGAAGCCTGGCTGAGATCGGTAGCCGATAAACTGCCCTATGGTGTGAAGGAGGCTGAGGTTATCTTGAGGATGCTCGAGCAGAAGCATATGCCGATGACCTCGAGCTGCGGCAGAGTTTTGGATTCAGTTGCAGCCATCTTGGGAATCTGCTACGAGCGAACCTACGAGGGTGAACCTGCTATGAAGCTAGAGGCAGCGGCTGTGGGTGGTTGTGATGTGCTGAAGATGGAGCCCTTAATAACCTCAAATATTCTGCAAACCTCTAATATGGTGGAGGCAGTGCTTGATAACATAGGGAGGTATAGGGTGAAAGACTTAGCGTATTCGGCAGAAGAGTATTTGGCTAAGGGCCTCGCATACCTAGCTGTGGAGGCGGCTGAAGAACTAGGGGTGAAGAGTATAGCGTTGTCGGGCGGTGTAGCCTACAACCAGCACATCACAACAACCATCAAAAAGATTGTTAACAAGACACAACACAGACTCTACACCAACGTACTAGTTCCACCAGGAGATGGGGGTCTATCCCTTGGGCAGGTTGCGGTTGCTTGCCACATCTAAGCATAGTGAGGTGGTGAGATAGTTTGTGTCTGGCTGTGCCTGGTAAGGTGTTAAGTAAGGAGGGTACACACGCTAAGGTCGATTTCGGTGGAGGTATAGTGCGTGATGTAAACATCTCGTTGGTTGATGTTGAAGTTGGGCAGTATGTGGTTGTGCACGCTGGATTCGCTATCCAAGTTATGAACGAAGAAGAGGCGAAAGAAACGCTTCGACTTTGGCAGGAAATATTCGAATTAGAGCAGGAGGGTGCTGGCGCGGTTGACGTTTAAGCTAGCAGACCAGCAGATCGCTAAACTGATTGTGAATAAGATCAGAGAACTGAACCTAAACCTTAGACTCATGCACGTCTGCGGCACCCACCAAGACACACTCGTCAAGAACGGCCTAGACACGCTCTTAGCGGAGTGTAATGTTGAGATGAGGCAAGGACCGGGGTGCCCGGTCTGCGTAACACCACCAAGAGAGTTTGAGGAAGCTAAGACTTTAGCCAGAAGAGGGTTTACCGTGGCTGTGTATGGTGATGTGTTAAGGGTTCCTGTGGAAGGAGGCTCGCTAGCAGACCTCAAAGCAGAGGGCTGTGACGTACGTGTGGTGTATGGTGTAGAGGATGCGCTTAAGATCGCTAAAGAAATCAGCAAGCCTCTGGTCTTTATGGCTATAGGCTTCGAAACAACCGCTCCAAGCACGGCTTCCGTGCTTCTTAACGACCCCCCTAGGAACTTTTATGTGCTCTGCTGCCACCGCTATGTGCCACCTGCACTAGACGCGCTTCTCGGGCTCGGTGAGATGAAGATCGACGGGCTAATAGAGCCGGGGCACGTAAGCACGATAATAGGTCTCAAACCCTATGAGCCCCTTTCTCAGAAGTATCATATACCTCAAGTCATCTCTGGGTTTGAGCCGCTGGATATGTTGGTTGCTGTGCTGATGATAGCAAGGCAGGTCAAGAAGGGTGAGGCGAAGGTTGAGAACGAGTATACTCGTGTGGTGAGATACGAGGGGAATACGAAGGCGCTGAAGATCTTGGGCGATGTCTTCGAGCCCTCAGACTCTGTTTGGCGTGGCTTAGGTCTGATAAGGGGCTCTGGTATGAAGATTAGGAGAAGATTTGAGGAGCACGATGCGCGGAAGGTCTTTGAAGACGAGCTCAAGATTTTAGATTCAGTTGAGTTTAAGGAGCCGCCTGGGTGTAGGTGTAGCGAGGTTATTCGAGGCTTGATCTATCCCCAAGAGTGCGCTCTTTTCGGTAAAGCTTGCACACCAACCAGACCAGTCGGCCCCTGTATGGTTTCTATAGAGGGGTCTTGTAACATAGAGTATAAGTATGGTCGGTTGACCCTTAAGTTTGCTTCTAACAGATCCTAGGGACGGGGTCGCCGATTGGTGGTGGAATTATCCTCTTACCACCCACTTTAGTCTTTAATACCACTTCTCTGAAGCTGCTGGTTGCTTCGCCTATTATTTCAGCCTCCCTACCTTCGGGTGTTTCACGTAGAGCTGCTAGGACCTCTTCAGCCTTCTCCTTGACCACCCCTATTATCATCTTCCCCTCGTTCCCGACTTCATAGGGGTCTATTCCGAGCATATCGCAAGCAGCCCTAACATTATCGTGTACAGGTATCTTCGCTTCATCAACCACAATGCCTACACCAGACTTCTCACACCATTCATTTAGCGCGTTAGCCAATCCACCTCGAGTAGGGTCTTTTAGCGCAACCACCCCACCAACCTCAAGGATCTTAGCTACGACCTTGTTCAGAGGTTTTACGTCTGAGCATACATTTCCTTCGAAGCCGTAGCCCTCTCTGCTTGAGAGCACAGCCACCCCGTGATCGCCTACTGCGCCGGATAAGATGATCTTGTCGCCAGCCCTAAGGTTGGAGTCTAGGAGCCACCTTGAGTTGAAGGGTCGGTATCTCTTCACAACCTCGATGTTTCTGTCTAGAAGTGGGCTTCGCCTACCTATTCCAGAAGTGTTTATGACAAATTTATCTAATGCGCCTTTTTCAACAACCTTTGTGTCTCCAGCCACTATGTAGACACCAGCCTCTCTGCAGGTTTCAGCCATACTATCGACTATCTTGGCTAGGTCATCTATGGGGAAGCCCTCTTCTATTATGAAGCCTGCGGTGAGGGCTAGCGGCTCACCCCCAACCATACATATGTCGTTCACAGTTCCGGAGACAGCAAGCCTACCGATATCCCCACCTGGGAAGAAGAGAGGCTTAACGGTATGCGAGTCAGTTTTCAAAACTATATCATTGACAACAGCAGCATCGTCAAGCGCCTCAAGAGGCACCTCAACCCCGCTCCCACCCAGCTTCATCACAATAACGCTCTTTATTAGGCTCTGCATCACAGAGCCTCCAGCACCGTGCGCCATCGTCACGATCTTAGCTGTGGACAAATTACCCCTCTCCATCAATTCTTGTCTAATACCATCCTTATAGCCTTGATTCTGCACTCAAGCCCCTCTTTGATCTCCACAGGCTCACCACACTTCGGGCAAGTCAGTGATACAGCCCAAAGCCC
>JAAOZN010000106.1 GCA_011605775.1 Nitrososphaerota archaeon
GGTATTTCGATGGCGAAGAAGAAGCCTATCAGTGCGAGTATGATGTAGAGTGCCCAACCTAACTGTAGTTGAAGTAGGAGCAGTATGCATGCCGCTTGGCCGAAGAAGCTTAGGCTGAGGACGCGCTTCGAACCAATCTTATCCACCATAGCCCCACCTATTGGTCCACCGATCACCCCGAGTATGCGCATCAAACCCAATAGTATTGCTGCGGTCGGTGCTGCAACTAGGAAGATTGTGGTTAGGTACAGGGGTATGAAGTCTACTGTTGTTTCAACTGCGAACTGCCCCATAAGGTATGCTGCTATGAAGACCGTTAACAGTGGTGCTGCTTGCTTAATTGAGCCCTCGTCAGATGCGTGGTGCTTCTGCTTGCTTGCCTCAGCAACCCTCACATCTCTAACCAACCTGGAGTAGATTAATGATGCTAATAGCCCAGGTAGGGCGATGAGGTAGAGGGCTTCTTGCCAGCTCAAGTAAGCTGCCAAGGCGCCCAGCATGATAGGTCCTAGGGATGTACCCAAAGTGCCGCCTAAGGCGTGTATTCCTAGTGCGAACCCCATTTTACGTGGGTAGTGCTCTGTTACCAGGGTTGTGCCAGCTGGGTGATATGTGCTCGCCGCTACACCAGCCAGAAAAGATAGGGCTAGTAGGAGGTGGTAGGTGTGCGCTAGGGTTAAAGCCGCTATGGTTACCGCTGTAGCTGCTAACCCTGCTGAGACCACTATGCTTCGCTTCGCTGTTCTGTCTGAGTATATGCCTACAGCGATCTGCGCGGTTAAGCCTGCTTGGAAGGCTGTGGGTAGTAGGGCTGCTTCGATATATGTTAGGTTGAAGGTGCTCTTGAAGACTGGTAGTAGGGCTGGTATGATGGCGGTGTATATGTGGTGGGATGTGTGCCCAAGTGTTAAGGCTGGTAATAGGAGTCCCTTCTTATCTTGCACATCCTTGCCGTATGTTGAGGCAGACTAAAGCCTTTTGCCAAATTTGTTTAACGCTAATATCTAACCCTTTAACTCCTATAGTGTGGAGTCGATGATGGGTCAGAGTTAATCTGATGTGTGAAGATAAGGCATTAAGCTGAGACTCCAAAGTCGGGTGATATGGGGTGTGAAGGCTAGTATCGAGGAGAGGCTTGCTCTGCTATTGGCGATAAAGGAGCCGGGCAAATATGTGGACTTCGATCACCTCTACTCTAAAGTGGCTAGGGATGTGGAGGTGGCTGAGCAGAGGAGGGTTAGTGTGGAGGATGTTCAGAGAGTGTTGGATCAGATGGTTAAGAAGGGGGTTGTGCTGAAGAGCGACGAGGGCTACACCAAGACCCCGGAGCTGGATGAGATTGTGAAGAGGGCTGCTGAGCGCGAAGGGTCTCTCTTAAACACCTCCTACCTAAGAGTCTGGGTTGCCAAAGACTACTACCCTAAGGTTGCTGAGCATATGCTGCCCTTCCTCGTGAACAGGGCTGTTTCAGCTGTAAAGGTCTTTTCCGGTAAGAAAGACCCTCTTAATGAGGTTGAAGCGATCTTCGTAAGATATGCTAAGTATAAGCCGAAGCCTCAGTTCCTAACCGTAGGGAGTAAAGAGAGGCTTATTGAGCTGGTTTATGACCACTGTGTCGACTTCATACCCTACATCCACCCACTTAACTCTAACGAGCCAGACTTCTTCGTGCTGGATCTCGATGCTGGTAGGAAGATAATCGAGGCTGAAGATGGTTTCCAGCTCCTAAAGGAGGTCACCTACAGGTTGGCTGAGATGCTCATCGAATCTGGCGTTGGGGTTATGGTTAAGTTCAGCGGCTCAAGAGGCTTCCAGATCTGGGCGAAGTTGGACAACTCGACTCTAAGATCTAGGGGCGACCTCTTCAAAGTGTATAGGGAGATCGCGATTAAGATGCAGGCTAAGCTCGAGGATAGGCTTCGCTCAGACAGAGATCTGGTTGAGAGATTCAAGCACATCGTAGATCTGCAAGGCGGCTTTACGACATCGCAGGTCGCTCATAAAGAGGAGAGGGCGGGGCAGATTCTTGTTGATTGGTCTCTTCTCAAACCTATGGGTGACGTTAGAGCGCCACTCTCCATGCACTATAAGACTGGGCTTATCTCAACACCTGTGCCATTGGATAGGCTCCTCACATTTAGGGTCGAGGACGCTAGGCCGAGTAGCGTGCTTCAGAGGCTCGAAGAATATTCTAAGGTTATGCGCCTACCCCTCTCTGATCCCACTAACCTTGTTGCTTAACCTTTATCACATTTAACTCATTCAGATACCCTCTTACCTCCGTAATGAAGTTTGAGAGGAGGTTGATCGGCACAATAGGTACGCCCTCCACTACGGTGGGTCTTTCGCCGTAGAGGGTTAGGATTACGGGTAGGAATTTGTCACATCTTTTTATGACGGTTAGGTTGCTGGTGGATAGAGATTTGGTTCTGTTGATCTGAGCCTCTATTATTCGATACATCCTCGACTGCCCTACAGTCTTCCTCCAATGTTTGCAGTCTATGACTAAAGCTAGGTCCTCCTTAGCAGCCACAACATCTATCTCACACCTAGGCTCTTTGAGCCTAACCCTTCTCCTAACCTCATAACCCACGCTCTCAAGAAGGGTAGATGCCATATCCTCAAACTCAGACCAAGATAGTATCTTCGAAACATCGTCTAGAGGCTCACCTAGGCTGCAGAGGAGGATTGCTGCCTTCATCTTATCGCTTCTCTCGAAGGTGACGCTTCGCTCACCCCACACCCCAACTTGGTTTGATGAGAGTAGTGCGCAGGCTTCTCTAAAGATCTCCTCAGGCAGCCCAACCTCTTCTCTAAGCTCCTCTAACCCCACCTCCCCAGCTCTCATAGCCACTAAGATCTTTGCTAGAACCCTTCTACTTACTTGGGCACCCATACCTCTCCATCTGCTTCCCTATCCCACCTCTTAAGTATCCTTAAGGCTTCGACAGCCGTCTTAGAGACCTTCTGCTCTTGGCTCGGTCTATCTGGGTCTGATGCTTTTGCTGGTATTGCTACGAAGATCGCACCAGCCCTAAGAGCATACAAGTTGGCTAGCGTGAATATCGTCGATGCCTCCATCTCGAAACATAAAACCCTTAGTCTGCGCATCAGTGAAGATATGCTTCTACTTTCGGGTGTGCGGAAGCCTTGAAAACCGTGCCTCCCTTGACCCACATAGAACGCGTCTGTAGATGCGCATATCCCTATGTGAAATCTGAAGCCTAGGTCCTTCGCAGCCCTCGCTAACGCATAAACTAGTTGTGGGGTTGCTACCGCAGGGTACTCCGGCATAACATAGTGCCTCGTGACACCGTCAAGCCTTACCGCTGCTGTTGCGACTACTAGATCGCCGACATTGACTTCTTTTTGAATCGAGCCACAGGTGCCCACTCTGATCATCGTCTTCACACCAGCCCTACTGAGCTCCTCTACAGCTATTGCTGTAGAAGGTCCGCCTATGCCTGTTGAGCAGACCGTCACCAGCTCATCATCCAAATACCCGTTCAACACCACAAACTCTCTGTGTGAGGCTATGATCTTACTCTCTTTCAGGTATTCGCCTATCACCTTAACCCTAGCTGGGTCTCCTGGTAGGAGGGCGAATCTGCCGACTTCACCTTCTCTCACCCTAACGTGGTAGAATGGCTCTGAATTCATACCAAACCTCTTAGATGCGAAAACCTTCTAAACCTTTCCCCCCAACCTCTCTTGGTTTGAGTAGCGAGCTGCAGAAACAAGCCCTACGCCTTATTCTGCTGCTTGGGTTAGTGAGTCTTTTAGCAGATGTGACCTACGAAGGCGCTAGGAGCATCGTCGGACCATACCTTGCCCTCTTAGGCGCCTCAGCGTTCACAATCGGTTTCGTAAGCGGGTTTAGTGAGCTGCTCGGCTACGCCTTCCGCTTGGCCTCAGGCTCGCTAGTAGATAGGCTTAGGAGATATTGGTCCATACTGCTCTTAGGCTACTTCATCAACCTAATCTCTGTCCCACTTCTAGCTCTTGCTGGCAGATGGGAGGTCGCTGCGCTACTGATCTTCGCTGAGCGGTTAGGTAAGGCGATCAGAACGCCTGCTCGAGACGTTGTTCTTTCGTACGCCTCCTCTAATATAGGTTTAGGGAAAGGCTATGCTATACACGAAGTTCTGGATCAAGTAGGTGCGATCCTAGGCCCATTTATAGTGGCGGCTGTCTTCCTCTACGGTGGCAGTTATCGTGAAGGCTTCGCCCTATTGGCTGTGCCCGCAGCATCAGCTCTACTCACGCTCTCTCTAGTGGCGCGGGCTCACCCTAAGCCTGAGCGTATGGAGAAGGTATCTGAAGGTCTCCCCGCAGCGGAGGGTGCTGGTGTTGTTAGAGCATACCTTCTGTTTGTTGGTTTTAGCGTCGCTGGCTTTGCACCTTATCAGCTGATCGCTTACCATATGAGTGCTTTGGGTTTCGCCGATGCTACGATACCTCTGCTCTTCTCTTTGGCTATGGGTGTTGATGCTGTAGCCGCGTTGGTCGTTGGAAGGTACTTTGATAGATTCGGGCTCAGCCTATTGGTTGCGATACCTGTCTTCACCGCTCTGGTAACCCCTCTTGCCTTCTCTGAGAAGCAGCTCCTTATCGCCTTAGCTCCTGTCTTCTGGGGTGTCGTAATGGGTATGCACGAAACCATTCTGAGGGCTGGTGTTGCCAAGATTTTACCGGCAGCGAAAAGAGGTGTCGGATTCGGCGCGTTGAATGCCGTGTTAGGCATAGCTTGGTTTATAGGTGGTAGCGCTCTCGGTTCGCTCTATAACGTTGGTTATTGGTATTTGGTCTCCTTCTCAGTAGCGCTTGAGATATGCTCTATTCCACCCTTCATTCTGCTGATTAAGAGGATGAAGCGCTATCAAGCTAAGGTCAGCCAGAGCGCATAAGGTTCCAATCGCACCTTCAAGTAACCTCTGGTATCGACGTCGTCTATTTGAATGCCTCTCTTCCAAGAGACTCTTGCGTTTATTACATCTTTCAAAAGCCACCTGTCTAAAACGATGACACATAGGGCTTCTCTAGATGAGTAGTTTACAGAGATAAAGGCGCGTTTTATCCCCAACTCCCAGATCCAGCTGAATACGGTCTGAGCCCCGTCAACCCTCACAGGTCTCCACTCACCGTAGTGCAGCGTGTCACTTTTCAGAGCGGTGAGTAGGGTGGTGTAGAATTCATGTATCTCACTGTCTACTGCTTCGTCTGCAACTCTCCTAAGCTGTAGGGGTGCTCTTATCTTACGCCCCTCTAACTGACCTTGATGGAATAGTCTCATAGAAGGCAGAGTGTATGTTATGAGGGAGGCTGCCATCGATCTTTCACGCCCAAACGCGGTCACAGCCCTAAGTTCGTCGTGGTTCTCTGTGAATCTAACGTATCTGCTCTGCTTAATTTGGTCCGTTGAGAGCATGCGTTTTATGTTGTCGATCTGCTCGTTAAGTAGGTTATCGTATAGGTTCTTGTCGTAGGCGTAGTCGAAGCCAAGGTTTAGCATGCGGTCTTCAAGCCCCCAGTAGACCTCAGCGATCATCGTGAAGTCTGGCTTCACCTTTTTGATTTCACGTATCGCTTCTGACCAGAACTCTTCTTTAGCCTCCCAGCCTCCTTTCCTCAACAGATGCCCCCAAGTTCTTTCGAAGACGTCATTCAGTAGAAGCATGGCTACATCACACCTAACCCCATCACAGTACTCTGAAATCGATCTTAGGGTCTTGATCAACGCATCCCTAGCTTCTTTGTTGAATATGTTGAATTGAACCGTATCGGTCCAAGGTGGGAAGTAGGGGTCTCTGCCGTGCGCAATATACACTGTACCCGACTCAAGGGCTACTTTAAGATAGTTAGAGGGTTCTCTCCTAAACTCTTCAGCATCAGCCTGCACAAAGTAATCAGGGTGCTCAAATACCCACGGGTGATCGACCGCTAAGTGGTTAGGTACGTAGTCGAGGATAAGCCCTATGCCTAGTTCGTTTAGAACCTTCTTTACCGCTTTAAGATCTTCAGAGGTGCCTAGCATAGGATCAACTTCATATGATTGGACAGCGTAGGGTGAGCCGACAACATCCTCAGGTCTCCAGCCTGGAAGCGCAAAGTTGTAGTGAGCTTTCAGCACCTCTATCCCCCTAGCTATTTCAGCGCTTCTTCTGCTTCGCTTCCAGACACCCATGAGCCACACGTAATCGAAGCCCAGATCTTTGAATTTACGCCACTCTTCGTATGGCACTTTAGATAGAGTTAGATCAGCACCATAGGCTTCTCGAAGCTTATTGAGCCAAGGTAATGTGTTGATTTCGTAGAGTGTTGGATTCGGCCTACCGTTCAGCAAACTCCTTCACCACATCACTACACCTCTTTAGGTACAGTAGGGCAAGGTCTAAGTTGAAGAAACCCTTTAACCCGCACTCTGGACCAGCATAGGGTACGTTCTCTAGCCCAACGAGTGAGACGATCTGCTTGAGCCTAGATCGGATCTCATCCTCGCTCTCCAAAAGAATCTTTGGGTCCTCCTTTCCACGTTTTATATCAGCCCAGATCTGACCTACTCTCTGCTCCTTTGATAGGCTGCTGTATCTTGGTATGCGCTCAGCAGACCTTTCAGCGAGCGTATTCAGATTTGTGGAGCAGATGCTCGCTTTTAACCTCTTACCATACTTCTCTAACAGGCTTCTTGTCTTCTCAGATCTGAAGATGGGGTCATCAGCTTCGGCTTCGATGACTTCCAATCTACTAAGTTCCCAGAATATTTTGTTTGATGTGCTGTGCAAATGCATAGCGCACGTAACGCCTCGTGTAGAGGCTGTGTAGAGGATCTTGTCCCAAGCCTTCAGAAGCGTTTCACTCCATTCTCCAGCGTAATCAAGCCTAGGATCATCTACAACCCCAAATAGGGGCTCCTCTAAACATAGCACCTCTACCTCACCATATCTGTCGTGTTGAAGTGAACCAACTACGATCTGGGAAAGCGCATCAGCGAGGCTCAAGATCTGTTCAGGATTTGGTTCGATGAGGAAAGATGAGAGCGTATATGGTCCTGTTACGCATACTCTCATGCTGAAGGGTTTGCCCACCTCCTCGTAGATCTCCTTTGAATGCTTGAATAGTGCATCTACCTCAGGTATAATCTTCCGCTTGGGTTTGATAACATCTACTGCAGCGTATTTGCCATCAACCTTAACTAAACCGTCGAGCTCGTCTAGAAACATAAAGCACATATCTCTCAGCTGAGGGTAGGTAGCAACATCCAACCCGGCTCTTAACTTTTTGGCGAAGTAATCAACTATAATCCTCTCAAAGTATGTTTGCTCCGCTCCACCTTCTGCCCCACTTTTTAGTGCGTTCTCATCGCCTTGGAAAGGTAGGCTGCCTACATCAACGCTTTTCATCCACTCAAGCAAATGGGCTTAAAAGTTAAATGCTTTTA
>JAAOZN010000107.1 GCA_011605775.1 Nitrososphaerota archaeon
AATCGTAGGAATGGGGCTAGGAAGGGATGTCGCATTGATAACCGATGGACGCTTCTCAGGCGCAACTAGGGGTATATGTGTAGGACACGTAGCACCCGAAGCGGCAGTTGGAGGGCCGATAGCTCTCCTTCAAAATGGTGATATAGTAGAGATAGATCTGGATAAGAGGCTCATCGAAGTAAGATTATCTGAGGAAGAGCTTGTTGAACGTAAAAGAGCTTGGAGGCCTCCCGAACCTAGGATCAGATCAGGCTACCTAAAGAGATACTCGCTCCTTGTAGGCTCTGCGAGCAAAGGCGCTATCCTAACCTACTAGTTCAGCAGCGAGGTGAGCGTTAAACTTATATTGCAAGCATCTAAGAAGTTAGTGCACGCGAGGTAAACGGAATCGATTCGAAGATCGATGTGCTTGACACAACGCTGAGAGACGGATCACAAACCTACGGTATATCATTTACCCTCCAAGATAAGCTGAGCATAGCTCAAAGGCTTGACGAGCTGGGAGTTAGGTATATCGAAGGCGGCTGGCCTTACTCAAACCCGAAGGATGCGGAGTTCTTTAAAGCGAGTAAGAGGCTGAACCTTAAACACTCTGAGCTGGTAGCCTTCACAAGCACGAGGCGCAAAGGTGTGCCGCCTCATAGGGATGAAAACTTAACCGAAGTTGTAGCTTGTGGCGTTAAGACAGCAGTAGTCTTCGGTAAAGCTTGGCAGCTACATGTAGAGAAGGTGCTAAACATAGGCTTAGAGGAGAACCTTGAACTCATCAGGGACTCCATATCATATCTGCGAGACCGAGGTTTAGAAGTGATCTTTGATGCTGAGCACTATTTCGACGGCTATAAGTCTAACCCATCTTACGCACTAGAGGTGCTTAAGGCAGCTGAGGAGGCTGGTGCGCATACACTAGTCCTCTGTGACACAAACGGTGGGACTCTACCTCAGGATATCCACACCATAACTCAGGATAGCGTGAAGAGTGTCAAA
Source organism: Nitrososphaerota archaeon (assembly GCA_011605775.1). Lineage (NCBI taxonomy): Archaea > Thermoproteati > Nitrososphaerota > Nitrososphaerota archaeon. Next base: position 988 of record JAAOZN010000107.1, read on the forward strand.
TCGACTATAGGCATACACGCACATAACGATGCTGGGCTTGCTGTCGCTAACACAATCGTAGCAGTCTCAGCTGGAGCCAGACATATACAAGGCACGATAAACGGATTAGGTGAAAGGTGTGGTAATGCAGACCTATGCCAAGTGCTTCCAACCCTCCAGTTCAAGATGGGGTATGACGTGGTACTATCAGACAAACCTTGGGAGAAAAGGTTGAGTGATCTAACCGCACTATCGCAGTATGTTTATGACCTTGCTAACCTCCCCAACCTACCTAGCCAACCCTATGTAGGTAAGAATGCATTCAAGCATAAAGCTGGTGTACACGTCGATGCTGTACTAAAGATACCCCGCGCCTATGAGCACATAGACCCTACTCTAATAGGGAATGTAAGAGGAGTATCTATATCTGAGCTTTCTGGTAGGGCTAGCATAGTTAATCTAGCTTCAGAAATCAACCTTAATCTCGACAAAGAGGATAAGCTGGTTAACGAGGTTCTTAAAGAGGTGAAGAAGCTCGAAGCAGAAGGCTACCACTTTGAAAACGCTAAGGCAAGCGTCCACCTAATCCTACTTAGGAAAGCAGGTCTATTGACCACTCCGTTCAGAATAATTTCGTGGAAGGCTTCTTCGACTATGGATGGTGAAGCTAAGTGCGCCGCTGAGGTCGTTGTCGAAGTCTCTGGAGAGGTCTTTAAGGAAGAAGCAAAGGGCGTGGGTCCTGTGCACGCCCTTGACGTGGCGTTCAAACGTGCTGTGCTTCAAAAGTTTCCGCAGCTATCTAACACTAAACTTATCAACTACAAGGTTACGGTTATCGATAGCGTTCTGGGCACAGCCTCAGTAGTGCGGGTATTTATCGAATTCGAGGACAATGGTAGAAGATGGGCTACAACCTCTGTTTCAGCGAACATCATCGAGGCGAGCATCGAAGCGCTCGCAGAAGGATACACCTACAAGCTGGCATTAGATGCTCTTCAAAAGAAAGCTACTTCCCATTTACAGAAGGATGGTGCTCAACCTTAGACCCTTCTCTTCATAAACATCTTTTGATGGAGAAGGCTTATAACAACGCCGGATAGAGGTATATGGCAAAGGTTGAGGCAAGATGGCTAAGATATGGTATGATAAAGATGTTTCAATAGATCCTATTAAGAGCGAACTTATCGCTGTTATCGGCTACGGTAGCCAGGGCTCAGCCCAGGCGTGCAACCTAAAAGATTCTGGGTTAAATGTTATAGTGGGGCTGAGAGAAGGAGGCATAAGCTGGGCTAGGGCGGTAAAAGATGGGCATACAGTCGTTGAAGTTAAGAAGGCGGTGCAGCAAGCGGATATAATCCACATACTCGTCCCAGATATGGTCCAGCCGACACTTTACGAGAAAGAGATAGCCCCTTATTTAAGAGAGGAACAGGCGCTCAGCTTCTCCCACGGCGCCTCTATACACTGGGGTTGGATCAGACCGCCGAGCTGGGTTGATGTGATAATGTTAGCACCCAAGTCCCCTGGTCAAAGAGTCAGAGAGCTCTACTTAGAGGGCTTCGGCACACCAGCCTTGGTTGCCGTCCACCAAGACCATTCTAAGAGGGCTTGGTCTAGGGTTCTTGGTCTAGCAAAGGGTGTTGGATGCACACGTGCCGGTGTAATAAAGACCACATTCAAAGAGGAGGTTGAAACCGACTGGTTCGGTGAGCAAGTCGATCTATGTGGCGGTGTTGATAGACTTATCAGAACCGCTTTTGAGGTCTTGGTGGAGAATGGCTATCAGCCTGAAGTTGCTTACTTCGAATGTCTGCACGAGTTGAAGCTGATTGTAGATCTTATTCAGAGGTATGGGATAAGTGGTATGTATAAGAGGGTTAGCGAGACCGCGCGGTACGGTGGCTTAACGAGAGGGGGTTTGGTGTTGGATCAGCAGACGAAGCAGAAGATGCAGAGCGTGCTAGATGATATCCGCTGCGGTAAATTCGCTGATGAGTGGCATAGTGCTTACGCTAAAGAGGGGCCAGCATCATTCAACAAGTATCTTAGTGAGTTGGAAAAGCATCCTATAGAGCGAGTTGGGCTTAAGCTGAGAAGAATGATGTGGCCCGAAGGAGAAATCAGCTGAAGCATAACCGTTAAATCTATGTGCCTATCAGCTCACTGGGAGGTTAGAGTTGCCCAGATCGCACGGATATCGGAGAAAGACGAGGCATCTACTGCAAATCGACGAGTCGAAGAAGCGAGGCTTAACACCACTCCTTAGAGAGTATAAGGTTTCTGACAAAGTCATAATAGATATCGACCCACGGCAGGTGAAAGGTATGCCGCATAGAAGGTTCCAGGGTAAAGTCGGGGTTGTGGAGGAGGTAGGGCGTAGAACACTGACGATAAGTGTTCCAATAGGGGATAAGGTGAAGAAGGTTATAGCGCGGCTAGAGCACGTCAAACCCCTGGCATTGGAATAAGGTGGTTCGGGTTGTCTGAACAGATCAAGAAGCGGCCCATAACCATACCAGAAGCCAAAGCAATCTTAGAGAAGATTAACCTCGATCAAGCAGACCAGATTCAAAAGAGGACACTCGACTACCTATCAAAGTTCTCCAAGACAACACCTGAAAACGCGAGAAGACTCGTTGAGGAGCTTATGAAGAAGGGTTTAACAGAAGAGGAAGCGATAGAGCTCGTAAACAGTATGCCTAAGAGCGCAGAGGAGATAAGGGTCTTCTCAGCCGGTTGGAAAAAGTTCCTACCAACAGAAACCGTACAAGAAATACTCAACATATTGAAGCAAACTTAAGCCTGTCATCCTTCTACGGGTGCAGTTTGCTATCTGGTTGCGCGTCGTGAGCGTAGTTCTTTGCCTCTCTATATACTTTTTTTAGATTATATGTCATCAATTTATAGCGAATAGATTACACAGATACATCTAGAAGAGAGGATATACCGTGATGCGTATGTTGCTCCTCACCTCGACAAGCTTGATCCAACTAACCACCTTCATATTAGGTGTAATAAGTAGGTGGTATAGATATGAGTGAGGAACTTAGGATAGGTGTCTTCATATGCCACTGTGGTGGTAACATCTCTGATGTTGTAGATGTCGAGAAGGTTCGTGAAGCAGCCTCCAAGATGCCTGGTGTAGTTGTTGCCGAAACCAATCGGTATATGTGTAGCAAGACTGGCTTGGACCTAATAAAGGAATCTGTGAAGAAGTATCGCCTAAATAGGGTGGTTGAAGCCTCTTGCACACCACGTATGCATCTAACCACTTTTAGGCGGGCTGTGGCTGATGCTGGCCTAAACCCCTACTTACTTGACATGGTCAACATAAGAGAGCACTGCAGCTGGGTTCATACAGATAAGGATGCAGCTACCGAGAAGGCTATAGCGATAGTTAGAGGGTCGGTTATGAGGGCTCACCACCTAGAGCCTCTTCAGCCCGAGTATAAACCCGTTGAGAGGTCGGTGATGGTTGTTGGCGGTGGTGTAAGCGGGATCTTCGCCTCTCTTGAGCTTGCAAATAAAGGCTACCAAGTGTACTTGGTTGAGCGGAAGCCCAGCATAGGCGGTAGGATGATGCAGCTCAGCAAAACATTCCCCACTCTCGACTGCTCAACCTGTATACTTGCTCCGAGGATGGTTGAGGTAGGTCAACATCCAAACATCAAGATAATAACTTTAGCCGAGCCCGTGAAGGTAAGCGGGTCACCAGGCAACTACGAGGTGACGTTAAGGATCAAGCCTAGGTATGTGGATGCGTCAAACTGCTCCGCCTGCGGGGAGTGCGCTAAAAAGTGTCCTATGAAGAGGGTGCCGAATGAGCATGAAGCTGGCTTAGCATATAGAACAGCGATCTACCTTCCCTTCCCTCAAGCCATACCTCAAGCCTACGTTATAGACCCA